>NZ_JAMZBD010000100.1:0-8387 GCF_024158685.1 Halomonas sp. 707D4
CTCCTCCAGCGCCTCGACGGTATCCTCGGAAAGCTCGACCTGGGCGCGGGCCTGGACCACGCCGAGATACCCCGACACGACATCCGCCGCCAGCGACTGGTGCATGGCGCGCAGCTGCTCGGTGGCGCCGAGGTAATCCGCCTGCCCGGCGGCGGAGAGCGACGACAGCCGCCCCCACAGGTCGACCTCCCAACTCACGTCGAGCGTGGCGTTGTGGGTGTTGGTGATGCTGTCGCCCAGGCCCTGGTCGCCGCCCGGACGGCGCTGGCGGGAGCTGTTGAGCCCGGCGCCGATCTGCGGAAAGAGATCCGCCCGGTCGCCGCGCGACTGCGCCTCGGCGATGCGCGCCTGGGCGATGGCCTGGGCAAGCCCCGGGTTGTCGTCGAGGGCAAGCCTTATGAATGCGTCGAGCTCGGGGTCCTGAAAATCCTGCCACCATCTCTGGGCCACGAAGAGCTGCTCGCCGGAAGCCGCCACGAACGCCTCGGGCAGGTCGGTCGGCAGCGGCGGAGGCTCGGGAGAGGGCGTCGTCGCACAGGCGGTGAGCAGCAGGCTCGAGACGAGCAGGCAGGCGAATCGAGGTAATCGCGATAAGGGCGTCGGCATGTTTTCAGTCCGTTGAAAGTAGTCGCAGCATGATGTCGCGGTGGCTTTCCTTGATCGCGGCGATTTCGCTGGCCGCGTGTTCGCCACCGAGGATCATTTGCCAGAACATGGCCTGCACCGCCGGCGAAAACGCCAGCGCGATCTGGCCGGACGTCAGCCCGGCGTGATCCGTGTAGCGGCGCAGATAGCACTCCAGGGCACGCTGGCGCTTGTCGATATAGGGGCGGTAGCGCTGCTCGTACCACTGGCGGATACGCTGCGGGTCGCGCCCGCTTTCGATGATCAACAGCCGCATGATCGAGAGCCGGCGCGTCGACGAACCATCGCCGTAGAGCATGCCCAGAAAACCGTCGACGGCGGCTTCGAGGCTGTCGCCGGGGCTTGCCGGCCACGCCTGCTCGGCATCGACGGGCAGCATGATCGTCTCCAGCAGCGCTTCGAACAGCGCCTCCTTGCTGTCGAAGTGGGCATAAAACCCCGCCTTGGAGAGCCCTGCGGCGAGCGCGATGGCCTCGACCCTGGCCCCTTCGAAGCCCAGGCGGGCGAACTCGTCGAGCGCGGCATCCAGAAGGTACTGGCGACGAACGTCGGGGGGCAGGCGCGTGCGCTTGCGCGGCGATGCCAGCGGCGTCTTGGCGGAGTGTGTCATGGGTCGAACCCCACAATGAGCAGCATAAAGAAGGCGAGTATACCTTAACGACCGTTTGGTAGTTAAACGATTGCTCGATCATGGATTTGAGCCTAGAGTTCGTTCTTACTTCGAGCCGCTCAGGATCTGGAACATGCCGCATTCAAGAAACTATCGCCGCCCGCTGATGCTGTCGCTTGCCATCGCAAGCGCGTCGCTGTGCTCAACGGCATGGGCGCAGTGGGAGGGCACGCTGGGCGCCGGGGCGATCTATACCCCGGACTACCTGGGCAGTGACGACTACGAATGGAATGCCTTCCCGGCGGTGGAAGCGACCTTTGATGACACGGTGTTCGTGAGCGTTCGCAACGGCATCGGCTGGAACGTCATCAACCAGAATAACGTCAAGGTGGCGCCCTTCATCGGCTACACCTTCGGCCGCGACAACACCGGAGATTTGAGCCGCTTCGACAAGGTCGATGGCGGGGCGACGGCAGGGCTTCGCGTAAGCTACCGCGACGCGAGCTGGCACTACACCGGGTCGGCAGAAACGCCGTTCACCGGCGACATCGACGGTTATCGCCTCGCCATCAGGGCCCAGCACGTCTCCCGCCTGGGCGAGCGCACCGTGATGACCTTCGGCCCGGAACTGGCCTATACCAGCGACAAATGGACCGATGCCCTGTTCAGCGTGTCACCGGCCGACAGCGCGCGCTCCGGCATCGCGGCGTTCGAGGCCGACGACGGCGCCTTCACGCTGGGCGCCAACGCATCGCTGAGCTACTACCTGACCGAGCAGTGGTCCGTCACTGGCCTGCTGGGCGTGTCGAAGCTCACCGGCGACGCCAGCGACAGCCCGATCGTCGATGATGTGGGCAGCGACGTGCAGTGGCGTACCGGGGCGTTCATCAACTATCACTTCTAGGTTCTGAGCCCTCGAACAGCGCAAGCTGGCGATGATCCACGGGTTTGACCCGCCCGCGCCGGGCACTGGGGCGGCGGTGGCTGGCAAGCCGGGCCATCAACGCCTGGCTGATCTCCTTCGCCTGTGGCGTGTGGCTCATCTCGAAGATGCGCGTTTTCCATACCTGCGCTTCGGCTTCGAAATCGTGGGGCAGCGGGTAGTGCTCGCCGGGGGTGAAGGCGTAGCGCGCCTGCAGGCTCTGGGGCAGCGCCCAGGGTTTGGCCCGCCACTCGACGGGCAGCACGGTGAGCTCCGGCACCCAGCGGGCGACGAACTCACCGCTCGGGTCGTTGTCCTCGGCCTGCTTGATCGGGTTGTAGATGCGCAGCGTATTGAAGCCGGTGGCGCCGGACTGCATCTGGATCTGCGGGTAGTGGATGCCGGGCTCGAAATCGGTGAAGAGCCTGGCCAAGTGAAGCCCGGGCTCCCGCCAGTGAAGGCCAAGGCCGAAGGTCGCAAACGAGATCAGCATCGCGCGCATGCGAAAGTTGATCCAGCCGGTGTGGATCAAGCAGCGCATGCAGGCATCCACCAGCGGCACCCCGGTGTGGCCGCGCTTCCAGGCCAGCAGCCGTGGGTGCGCCGGGTCGCGCTCGCGCAGCCCCTTGAGCGCCGGGTGCAGCGTGTGTGCCTCGATGCTCGGCTCGCTTTCGAGCTTCTGGATGAAGTGGCAGTGCCAGTGCAGCCGCGAGGCGAGTGAGCGAAGCGAATGCGCCCATCGGGTCTTCTCGGCGTGCTTCTCGCGCTGGTGGCGCAGCGAGCGCACCACCTCACGCATCGAAAGCGTGCCCCAGGCCAGGTGCGGCGACAGCCGCGAGCCGTGCACCTCGGCCAATAAGGGCTTCGAGATCGAGCCCCGGTAGCGCTCGCCGCGCCGGGTAATGAAGCCGTACCACAGCGCCCGCCCGGCCCGCCGACCACCGGGCTGGCGCGCCGGGCAGGGCGTGGTATCGAAGCCAAGCGCAAGCCTCGCCAGCTCCTCCACTTCCACGTGATGAAACGCTTCCCACTCCGGCGTGGGGCGGGCGTTGACGGGCGCCTTGCAGGGCGCGGCCTGCATCAGCGCCTCCCACTGCTCTTCCCAGGCACTCTGATCAACACGGCTCTTGAGCCCGCGTACCGCACCCACCTGGCGGTGCTCGTGCCAGGTTACGCCTTCAGCGTGGCACCACTTGTGCACCGCTACATCCCGCGCGTAGCTCCAGGCGTTGCCGGTCTCCTCATGGGAGTAGAGCGTGATCGCCCCATAGTGCGCCTTCAGCGCGGCGAGCAGCGCGAGCATATCGCCCTGCCAGATACACAGCGGCAGCCCCCGCTCGCGCAGCGCTGCCGCAAGATCGACCAGTGACTCGGCGGCGAACTGCCAGTGGCGCAGGGCGCTATCGGGTGCGCGCCACTGGCCAGGCTCGATGGCGAACACCGGCAGCACCGGCCCCGCCTCGGCGGCCAGGGTCAGCGGCGCGTGGTCGTGAACGCGCAGATCGCGCTTGAACCACACCACGTGAATACCGGCAGTGGCCATGGGGCTCCTTGGGCTATCCGTGCCCGGGTCGTAGCGTTACCATCAAGCGTTGGCCACAATCCCCCAAGGAGCAAGCCCATGTACATCGCCATGAATCGTTTTCGTATCGCCCCGGGCCGGGAAGAGGATTTCCTCGAGGTATGGCGCAACCGCGACTCCCACCTGGACGAGGTGCCCGGCTTCAAGGCATTCAAGATGCTCCAGGGCGACAAGCAGGAGGACCACACCGTGTTCATCTCCCACAGCGTCTGGGAAAGCCAGGACGCCTTCCGCGCCTGGACGCAGTCCGAGGCATTTCGCAAGGCGCATGCCAATGCCAAGTCGCCGGAAGGGATTTATCTGGGGCCGCCGAAGTTTGAGGGGTATGAGGTGGTGCTTTAAGGCATTGCCCTTTGAAATCAGATGTTTGATGCTGCCGCTTTCGAGCGGCAGCTTTATGTTCGGCTTGGGTTACATGCTGGCGAGTGTAGGTCTGCGACCTATGGTTGACGGCTGTCATCGAATTTGCGCGTGACCGAAGGTAAGTTTGTGGTTAGGGTGTAATTGAATCGGTCGAAACAAGTGGGCACGCGAAGAAAGAAAGCGCTGCTTGTAAACAGATCGACTTTAAATACATCAGTACTTTACTAATCGAGTATAAGTGATGTAGCACTAATAAATGTACAGGCGCATTATTAATGTTATATGGTTGAGCATGCAATTACTGTTTTACCTCTACAAGAGAATCGTTATGAGTTTGAATTTTTCAAAGAAAGTAGCACCCTTCGTTGAGGCTGAGTTGGAAAATGCCATACGGGCAAGGTCAGAAGGTAATGCTAAGCAAGAATTTTTTTATTTGGAACGGGCTCACGTTCTTGGACAGGAATCAACTTATTGGCACGTTAAGGTGCATGTTCTAATGCTGGTATGGGCTGCCCATAATCGTTCTTTTCGTGAATTGCTAGGCCAGGCATTTCGGATTATTGGGGCTGCGACAAAAACAGCGTTTGGATTAGTGCCTCAAGGCAATACCGGTGGTGCTAATATTAGTCCGTTTAAGAAAATGCCAATTGAGCCTGAGTTGGCTGCTTTGATTCAAAAAGCTAAATCAAAAGTATAATCGCACGTATAGCATCGATACTTTTTAAATATCTGTATTTTATACATGCCATTAGTATTCTATAAGTATAAATAATCTGAATAAGCTTCTAATGCGAGGACTAACTATGAAAATAAAAGAAGTAAAGTTAAATAGGTTTAAGCGGTTCACAAGTCTTTTGCTAACAGGCATTCCTGAAACTGCAAAACTTATAGTGATGGTCGGACCTAACGGAAGCGGAAAAACATCTCTTTTTGAAGCATTAAACCATTGGTATAAATTCAGAGGATTTAATGATAGCGGAGTGCAAGCTTATTTAGAAAAAAATGATAGGAAATTATCCAGCCCAGATGCTTGGTGGCAAATTATCTCAAGATAAAGTTGAAATTTCCTTTCATAAGGATCAGCAGTTAAACCAAGAGCAAATAAAAGGCAAGTTTTATTTCCGTACTGCATACAGAAATGAACCTGATTTCACTGTTCTTAACCTTAATAGGCAAGGAAATCCTGCAGAAAAAATAAAGCTTCAAAATTTGATGCAGAATGACCAAACCGTATCCGAAAACTATCAGCGCTTAGTAGCTCAAACCTTGGCAGGCGTTTATGACACAGACAATAACAAAAAAACTGTCGAGCAGCTTAGGGATGAACTTATTGGCAAGATAAAAACCTCCTTATCTAAAGTTTTCGAAGACCTAAGTTTGAGCTCGATTGGAGATCCGCTCTCAAATGGTAGTTTTTACTTTGAAAAAGGTTCAGCAAAAGATTTTCATTATAGAAATTTATCAGCGGGCGAGAAATCAGTTTTTGATTTAATTTTAGATATGATAATAAAAGCGAGTTTTTATTCGGATGCAGTTTTCTGTATCGATGAGCCAGAGGCTCACATGCACACAAGACTTCAATCAAAAGTGCTCAGAGAACTTTATAATTTGACTCCAGAGAATTCACAGCTTTGGGTGTCTACCCATTCTATTGGCATGCTCAAAGAAGCGGAAGAAATTGAAGAAGAAAATCCAGGCACTGTTATATTTTTAGATTTTGATAATAGAGATTTTGATCTAGCAGAGACAATTCAGCCAACTAAAATTAGCAAAGCAATCTGGGACCGCTTCTTTGACCTGGCTTTTGCTGACTTCGCTAAGCTTATATCTCCTAAAAAAATTGTTTTTTGCGAAGGAACTAGTCAAGGTAGAAAATATAAAGATTTTGACTCTTTGATATACGGAATAATTTTAGGGAAAAAATATCATGGGGTTACGTTTGTTTCAGTAGGGTCTTGTTCGGAGATAGAAAACTTAGAAAATCAATCTATTAAGATTGTTGCCAGTATTTTTGAAGTCTTCTGAGATAATAAAATTCGTCGATAGAGATGATAAAAGTGATGGCGAAGTAGTAGAACTATTAGATAAAGGTATAAGAACATCTAGTAGGCGACATATTGAATGCTATCTGCTCGATGATGAGATTATTCGAAAATTGTGTGCTTCGTTTGGGAAAGAAGATTTTTTTGAAGAGTGTTTAATAGCAAAGGCCTCTGCTATTCAAGAGAGCATTCAAAGAGGAAACCCTAATGATGATGTTAAGTCTGCAAGTAGTAAAATATTTATAGAGATTAAAAGAATTTTAAAATTAACTCAGTGCGGCAACAATAAGTGTGCGTTTCTAAGAGATACGATGGCCCCGCTAGTTACTGAAGAGACGCAAGTGTATCGACAAATTGAAAGCGAAATATTCGGTTAGGAAACCAAATGTATTACGAACGTTACTAGAGTCTGGATCTTTCTTTTCTCTAGTAGCCTTTGAGTTGTTCTTTAAATGGTTTAAGATAACTGTGAGTGAATGCTTTGCTAAGTGTGTTTGGTTAGTTGTTGTGAAATAAAGCGGTTGTTATTTCCGTGGTCGAATTTGATGCGAATATGTTTTAGTTGTTTTAAGTTATGCTCATTAAAGGTGTTTTATAAAGCCAGTTGAAGGTTTTTAGGTTTAAGATTAAATTGAATTTAAGTAAATGCAATATAAATTCTTATATTATCATTAACTTTTCTTTTTTTAAATTAAGATAAGCTAGGCTAGTCTGGGTTATCTGTTTTCCGAAAATTGTAAATCTTTTTTTGAGAAAATGTATTGTTGGCGGTTTGCTAATAAAAGGAAAAGTATTACGATTATTGATATTTGTGAGTTTAATTCTTTGGTTAGGAATGGATATTAATTTTAATTTATAATTTAAATAGATGTTATAATCTTTTATTCAAAACAAAATTATACTTTCACAACTATTGTCAGCTTTTAAAGGTTCGCTTTTATAAATTCTTTAGCGTAAATAGTACGGTTGATTAACATTACTAAAAGTTTATAAGTATCCATGATTTGGGGACGGTCCAGCCCAAATAAGCTGCCACATACTCTTGATCCACCAGGCACGATATATTACCCCGACCACGGTAGCCGCTTGTGGCACGATTCATCCCGCCATGGATCGTTTGAATACCAACCCCCGAAACAAGAAGGAAACAGTCATGAAACTCGCAAAAACCTTGCTCATGGGTCTTTTGCTGCTGGGCTGCTCGTCCTGAGCGAGTGCGGCGGATTACTACGTCGATATCACCAACAATACGGGCTACACCATCCTCTACATGTACATCAGCCCGGCGGACGCGGCGAGCTGGGAGGAGGACGTGTTGGGCAGCGACGTGTTGAGAGACGGCGATACCCAGCGCGTGACGCTGACCAACTACAAAAGTCCGATCTTCGATATTCGCTTGGTGGATGAAGAGAAGGACAGCTACACCTTCTGGGATGTGGATGTCTCGCAGCGGGATATCGTGGTCACGCTGGAGGATCTGGATTAGGTGCTGCCAGTACCCTCATGACGTAAAACGGCTTGCCCTCTCATCGAAGGCAAGCCGTTTTCGTGTCGGGCCGGTGGTGGCGCTCAGCGCGGCCTTTCACTGCTCAAAAAAACGCCAATCCACTGCCCAGCAGCACGCTATACCCCAGCGTCGAGAGCGCGGTCTTCTTCAGCATGTTGGTGAGCGTTTCGCCGTCGGTGGTGGTGCTCAGGGTGCGGGCGGCGTCGGCGAGCGGCTTCGCGACCAGCAGGCAGCTCCAGCTGGGGAGCGGGGCGGCGGCGGCCAGCAGATACCCCAGCGTGAGCGCCAGGGCGGCGGCCAGCAGCGTCCAGTGGTAGGCAATGGCGCGGCGCCGGCCCAGCTTCACCGCCAGGGTGATCTTGCCGTTGCGGGCGTCGCTTTCGATGTCGCGCACGTTGTTGACGTTGAGCACCGCCGTGCACAACAGCCCGCAGACGGCGGCGGGCAGCAGCGCCAGCCCGCTCAGCGCCTGGGTGTGCAGGTAGTAGGTGCCGAGTACGCCCAGCAGGCCGAAGAACACGAACACCGCCACGTCGCCCAAGCCCCGGTAGCCGTAGGGCGTAGTGCCGAGCCCCACGGTGTAGGTGATGGCGGCGAGCAGCGAGGCCGCGCCCAGCAGCACGAAAATCAGCAGCGGCCCCCACTGCAAGCCGAAGGCGGCCAGCAGCAGCCACAGCCCGAAGAGGGCGGCAGCGCCGGCGGTCACGCCCATGCCC
>NZ_JAMZBD010000101.1:0-8353 GCF_024158685.1 Halomonas sp. 707D4
GGGCAGGGTCACCTCGCCGATTCGCGCGCTTCCCTCGTGAATGTGGGCGTCGAAGCGGTTGACGTTGCCCAAAAACCGGTAGACGAAGGGGTTGGCCGGCGCGTCGTAGACCTCTTCCGGCGAGCCGTCCTGCTCCACCCGGCCCTGGTTCATGACGATCACCCGGTCGGAGACCTCCAGCGCCTCCTCCTGATCGTGGGTGACGAAGATGCTGGTCACGTGGATCTCGTCGTGCAGCCGGCGCAGCCAGCGCCTGAGCTCCGCGCGCACCTTGGCATCCAGCGCCCCGAAGGGCTCGTCGAGCAGCAAAACCTTGGGCTCCACCGCCAGCGCCCGGGCCAGGGCGATACGCTGGCGCTGGCCGCCGGAGAGCTGGTGCGGGTAGCGATGGGCCGTCCAATCGAGCTGGACGAGCTCCAGAAGGCGCATGACCTTGTCGCGAATCTCGCGCTTGGTCGGGCGGGTGCTTCGCGGACGCACGGTCAGCCCATAGGCGACGTTGTCGAACACGCTCATGTGCTTGAACAGCGCATAGTGCTGGAAGACGAAGCCGACCCCGCGCTTGCTGACGTGAAGGTCCGTGGTGTCTTCGCCGTGAAAGCGGATGCGCCCGCTATCCGGCTGCTCGAGCCCTGCGATGATGCGCAAAAGCGTCGTCTTGCCCGACCCGGACGGGCCGAGCAGGGCGGTCAGTTCGCCTTCGCGAAAGGTGAGGCTTGCGTCGTCCACCGCGACGAAGTCGCGAAAGCGCTTGTTGACGCGATCGATCTCGATACTCATGTGACAACCCCTGTCGTCGGTAGTGATGCGATGGAAAACGCTCAGGCGGCGCGGCGCTTTTGCCGCTCGTCCTGCCATTCGATGACGCTCTTGATCGCGATGGTGACCAGCGCCAGGCCCGTCAGCAGCGACGAGACGGCGAAGGCGGCGGTGAACATGTACTCGTTGTAGAGCACCTCGATATGCAGCGGCACGGTGTTGGTCTCGCCGCGTATGCGCCCGGACACCACCGCCACGGCGCCGAACTCGCCCATGGCCCGGGCGTTGCACAGGATCACCCCGTAGATCAGCCCCCACTTGATGTTGGGCAGGGTGACGTACCAGAAGGTCTTGAGCCCGCCGGCCCCGAGGGTCAGCGACGCCTCTTCCTCCTCCTTGCCCTGCTGCTGCATCAAGGGGATCAGCTCCCGGGCGATGAAGGGCAGGGTGCCGAAGGCGATGACGATGACGATGCCGGGTACGGCGAAGATGATGCGCAGGTCATGGGCGGCGAGCCAGGGGCCGAGCCAGCCCTGGGAGCCGAACAGGATGACGAAGATGAGCCCCACCACCACCGGCGAAATGGCGAACGGCATGTCGATCAGCGAGATCAGCACGGGCTTGCCGGGAAACTCGAACTTGGCGATGGCCCAGGCGGCGGCCACGCCGAACACGGTGTTGAGCGGGACGACGGTGGCCACGATCAGAAGCGTCAGGCGGATGGCGGACAGCGCATCCGGGTCGCGAACGGCCTCGAACCAGGTCGTCAGGCCACGCTCGAAGGCGCCGTACAGCACCACGGACAGCGGCAGCACCAGAAACAGCGCCACGAAGATCAGCGCCGTCGTGATCAGCACCGCCTTGAGCCAGGCGGGCTCGTCGGTGGCACGCTGCCAGCGCCTGGCCAGGTCACCGTCGTCCACGACCGCCGGTGCCCCGGCGTCTTGTCCACCGCGTGTGGCTTGATTGAATGTGTTCACTCTGGATTCCCTTGCTGATTAACCATGGCGGCGACTGGTCCACCACTGCAGGCCGTTGATGACCAGAAGCATCGCGAAGGCCACCACCAGCATCACCGTGCCGATGGCGGCGGCGCCGTGGTAGTCGTACTGCTCCGCCTTGGCGACGATCAAAAGCGGGGTGATTTCGGTGCGAAAGGGCAGGTTGCCCGAGATGAACACCACGGAGCCGTACTCCCCGAGCGCGCGGGCGAAGGCCAGCGCGAAACCGGTCAGAAGTGCGGGGAACAGCGCCGGAAAGATCACCCGGCGGATCGTGGTGAAGCGGTCGGCGCCGAGGCTGGCCGAGGCCTCCTCCCACTCCGCTTCCAGGTCTTCCAGCACCGGCTGCACCGTGCGCACCACGAAGGGCAGCCCGATGTAGGTGAGCGCAACGACCACCCCCAGCTGGGTGTAGGCGACGCGCAGGCCGAAAAGCTCGAAATATCGACCGACCCAGCCGGTGCTCGCGTAGAGGGTGACCAGGGCGATGCCCGCCACCGCCGTGGGCAGGGCGAAGGGCAGATCCACCAGCGCGTCCACCAGGCGCTTGCCGGGAAAGCGGTAGCGCACCAGCACCCAGGCGAGCAGGGCGCCGAAGACCAGGTTGATCGTGGCGCCGACCAGGGAGGCGCCGAAGGAGAGCTTGTAGGAGGCCACCACCTGACGCTGGGTGATGGCGTGCCAGAAGGTCTCCCAGCTCATGGTGGTGGTATAAAGCAGAAAGGCACCGACCGGGACCAGGAAGATCAACCCCATGTAGAGCAGGGTGAATCCCATGGTCAGGCCGAAGCCGGGTATCACTCGACGCCGGGCAAGCGTGATCGACATGGCAAGGTTCCTCGGGGCCGGAAGGCATGGCCTTCCGGCGGGCGGTGGGGTCAAGGCGTGTTGATGGCTTCGAGGATCTCGTCGAAGACGCCGCCGTCGTTGAAGAAGCGCGTCTGGGCCTCGCGCCAGCCGCCGAACACCTCGTCGATGGTGAACAGATCCAGCGACGGGAACGCGTCGATGTACTCCGCCAGCACCGCCTCGTCCACCGGGCGGTAGTAGTGCTGGGCAGCGAGTGCCTGGGCCTCGCTCGAGTAGAGATACTCGAGATAGCCCTCGGCCACCTCGCGAGTGCCCTTGCGCTCCACGTTGGCGTCGACCACCGCCACCGGCGGCTCGGCGAGGATGCTCGTGGCCGGTACCACGATCTCGAAGTCGCCGCGACCGAGCTCTTCGACGGAGAGGATCGCCTCGTTCTCCCAGGCCAGCAGCACGTCACCCAGGCGGCGCTGGACGAAGGTGTTGGTGGCACCGCGAGCGCCGGAATCGAGCACCGGCACGTTCTCGAAGACCTGGCGCACGAAGTCGAAGGTCTGCTCTTCGTCGCCGTCGAACTGCTCGAGCCCGTAGCCCCACAGGGCGAGGAAGTTCCAGCGCGCGCCGCCGGAGGTCTTGGGGTTGGGGGTGATCACCTCGACGTCGTCGCGAATCAAATCGTCCCAGCCCTGGATGTTCTTGGGATTGCCCTCGCGCACCAGCAGCACGATGGTGGAGGTGTAGGGGGAGCTGTTGTGCGGTAGCCGCGATTGCCAATCTTCGGGAATCAAGTCGCCACGGTCGTGAAGCGCGTCGATGTCGTAGGCCAGCGCCAGGGTCACCACGTCGGCGTCGATGCCATCGATCACCGAGCGGCCCTGGGAGCCCGAGCCGCCGTGGGACTGGCGTACGGTCACTTCTTGATCGTGTCCTTCGCGCCAGTGTTCGGCGAAGAGCTGGTTGTAAGCGCGGTAGAACTCGCGGGTCGGGTCGTAGGAGACGTTGAGCAGCTCCACGCGCTCGGCCTGGGCCTGGGCCTGCGAGCTGACCCCGAGGGTGGCGCCTAGCACGGCGCCGCCGATCAGAATCGAAGCGGTGAGTCTGGACAGTGACCAAAGCGTGGGCGGTGTGGTGAGATTCATGGCGGCTCCCTGGTGTCGTGAGTAAGTCAGTGACGTTATGGGAGACAGCCTACGCACTGCTTTTGAAATCAATAACGAATATAAAATGGATTGTTTATTACTTTTTTAGCTTAAGCGCGCCGCCGCTCACAGCGTCACGAAATCGCCCTGACGCCCCGCCAATACCCGCTGAACGGTCTCTTCGTCGAGATTCTCGCGGCAAAGCTTCAAGAACTGATAGGCATAGCCGCGCAGGAAGTGGCCGCGGCGCAGGGCCAGGTAGGTGGTGTTACGCGGAAACAGCGCGCTGGCGTCGAGCAGGGTAAGACCGCGGTCGCGCTGCTCGTGGTAGGCCATCGAAGCGATGACCCCCACGCCCATTTCGAGCTCGACGTAGGTCTTGATCACGTCGGCATCCAGCGCGGTCAGCACGATATCCGGGGTGAGCCTGGCGGCGGCGAAGGCCTGGTCGATACGCGTTCGCCCGGTAAAGCCATCGTGATAGGTGATCAGGGGGTAGTCGGCGATGCGCTCGAGGGTCAACGGCGTGCCGTCGTTCAAGGGGTGATCGTCGAAAACGATGACGCCGTGATACCAGTGGTAGAACGGAAAGCAGACGAACAGCTGATTTTCTTCATGCAGCGCTTCGGTGGCGATGCCGATGTCCACCTTGCCGGCTTTCAACAAAGAGACGATCTCGTCCGGGCCGCACTGGTGTAGCTCCAGGTGTACCTTGGGAAAGGCCTGCTTGAACCGCGCGATGATCGGTGGCAGTGCGTAACGTGCCTGGGTATGGGTGGTGGCGATGGCGAGGCTGCCCTCGTCCTCGTGGGTGAGCTGATGCGCCGAACGCTTGAGGTTCTCCACGTCCAGCAGGATGCGCTCGACGATTTCCAGAAGCGCGCTGCCCGCCAGCGTCAGGCCCAGAATACGCTTGCCGCGGCGCTCGAAGAGCTCGACCCCAAGCTCCTCTTCCAGGTCGCGAATCTGCTTGCTGGCCCCGGACTGGGAGGTATACAGCGCGTTGGACGCCTCGGTGAGGTTGTAGTGCTGGCGCACGGTTTCACGCACGATCCGCAGCTGCTGAAAATTCATGACGCGTTGTTCCCTGAAAGCTCATTTATTCTAAAAAAGAATATTCAATCGGTTTGTTATTCAATAATTATATTTCCAGCTAACCATATCGGTTTTAGCGATTTGGGGCATGGAGGGCGTGACAGGGAGCAAGCCGCCTGAACAGGCGTCATCTGGAAGAGGGGCAACGGGTCTGCCGGTAGAGCCAAAGGATATCGACCCCGAAGGAGTAGACGGAAGCGACGAGCGCGCTCAGCGCCAGCAGCATCGCCGTCGTATGGCTGGTGAGCGGCGTGAGAGACAGCAGCAGCGCCAGCACCTGCCAGACACACACCGTCTTGCGCCGAAAACTGGGGAAGAGGGGAGCCGCCAGCCACTCGAGGCGCCACCCCGCCACCACGAAGGCGTAGCGCAGGGCGCCGATCAGCACTACCCAGACGCCCAGGGATTCAAGACGCACGAGGCCGATGCATAACAGCAGGATCATCAGCGCATCGAGCTCCATGTCGAAGCGGGCGCCGAAGCGCGAGTGGCTGTGCGTCCGACGGGCGACGAAGCCGTCGATGCCATCCAGCATCAGCGAGACGACCGCCATGCAAAGCCATATCCAAATGGCGTCCACGAAGGCGTTGCCGGCCAGCGCCCCGGCGACGAGCGCCACCAGCACCGCGCGCACGAGCGTCACCCGGTTGGCCCAGCCAAGCGGCCCGGCGCGCCAGAGGGTCAGCGTCAAAAAGACGATGACGCCGTACACCCCGGCTGCCGTCGCCCAGTTGCTTTTCGAGATCATCAGGCCCGGTATCAGCGCTCCCAGGGCGATCAACAGTAAACCGCCCAGAAACAGTTCCAGGGCGCTGTAAAAACGTTTGACCGGCGTCACGCTGGGCGCGTTGATGAAAAGCGACATGGTGGCTCGCAAAGCGGTACTCGCCGCGTATCGTTGTGCATTGAAAACAGGGTCACGACTTTTCGTACATGCTGGCGCTTATTGTCCATTGCTTTAAACAGGTTAGCTCTTTTTTACCAAATGAACGCAAGTTTGAGGCGTCGACGGTTTTCTCGACTAAGCTTTTACGAAGGGAACAGGAAAAGCCCGATCTAATAATAATTGTCTCTTGAGCGTTAAAAGAGATACCACCAACAGGGAACCGTTTTTATGCCACTGCCGGAAACCGCCCAGGCGTTCTGGGTCACGCGCCCTGGCGAAGGCGAGATTCGAACCGAGTCGCTCGCCCCCCTCACCGTAGACCACGTTCACGTGCGCACACTTTACAGCGGCGTGAGCCGAGGCACCGAGTCGCTGGTGTTCAACGCCCGCGTTCCCGAGAGCGAATACGCGCGCATGCGTGCCCCCTTTCAAGACGGCGAGTTTCCAACCCCGGTCAAGTACGGTTACTGCAGCGTTGGCGTGGTCGACGAGGGCCCAGAGTCACTCTTGAACGCGCGCGTATTCTGCCTCTACCCGCATCAAAGCCGCTACGTCGTGCCGGTCGAGGCCGTGCTGCCGCTGCCCGATGACGTGCCCGCGGCGCGCGCGGTGCTCGCCGCCAACATGGAAACCGCCGTCAACGGCGTATGGGACGCCAACCCCCGCCTGGGCGAGACGCTCTGCGTGGTGGGCGCCGGCGTGGTCGGTGCACTGGTGGCTTATCTGTGTGCCCGCATCCCCGGCGTCAACGTGCATCTCATCGATATCGACCCGCAGCGCCGGTCGCTCGCCCACGCCCTGGGCGTGAACTTCGCCACGCCCGACAGCGCGCCACGGGAGCAGGACTGCGTGATTCATGCAAGTGGCCACGGCGAGGGGCTCAAGCTCGGTCTGAGCCTGCTGGGGCGCGAAGGGCGCCTGATCGAGATGAGCTGGTTCGGCGAAGGCGAGACGTCGCTTTCACTCGGCGGCGCCTTTCACTCCCAGCGCCTCTCCATCAAGGCGAGCCAGGTCGGTCAGCTACCGGCGGACATGCAGCCGCGCTGGGACTACCGCCGCCGCCTGGCGCTTGCACTGCGTCTTCTCGACGATCCGGTGCTGGATCAGTTGATCAGCGGTGAATGCACGCTGGAGGAATTCCCCGCGCTGGCCCCTGAGCTTCTGGGGCCCGGCAGTCGGGCGCTTTGCCACCGTATTGCCTACCCCGACAACGATTAACCCCGACAGGAGTCACCATGTACCGTCTATGCGTTCGCGATCACTTCATGATTGCCCACAGTTTCAATGGCGAGATCTTCGGCCCGGCCCAGCGCACCCACGGCGCGACCTACGTGGTCGACGTAGCGTTCATGCGCCCGGAGCTCGACCCGGATGGCCTGGTCATCGATATCGGCCTGGCCAGTGAAACCCTCAAGGAGGTGCTGGCCGGCTACAACTTCCAGAACCTGGACGAGGTGGCCGAGTTCAAGGGCAAGAACACCACCACGGAATTCATGGCGGGCGTGATCTTCCAGGCGCTCGCCAAGAGCATCAAGGAGGGGCGTATGGGAACGACCGCCCAAGGCATCACCCACATGGAGGTGAAACTCCACGAATCCCACGTCGCCTGGGCAAGCTACGAAGGCGCCCTATGAGCAATCGCGTCACCTTGATGGTGGCCGGCTCGCTCGACCAGCGTACCGGCGGCTACGTGTACGACGCCCGCATGGTGGAGGCCCTGCGACGGCACGGCTTCGCGGTAGACGTGGCGCAGCTCGACGGCCACTTTCCCGACGCCTGTGATGTGGCCACCCGCGCCTTCGATCAAACGCTGGACGCCCTGGGGGATGAAGAGCGCATCATCGTCGACGGCCTGGTGATGGGCGCCCTGCCTGCGAGTGTTGCACGCCATGCGCCAAGGCTCGACATCACGGCCCTGGTGCATCACCCGCTGGGTGACGAGCAGGGGCTCGACGAGGCGACGAGCAAGCGCCTTCATCTGAGCGAGCTTGAGGGGCTTTCGAGCGTTTCGCGCATCATCGTCACCAGCGGTTTCACCGCCGCGCGCCTCGAGGCGCTTGCAAAGGCGTACGGTGTCGAGATCACGGCACCGGTCAGCGTCGTCGAACCCGGGGTCGAGCGCGCGCCGATGAGCCCGGCGGCGGCCGAGGGCGAGGAGCTTCGTCTTTTGTGCGTGGCCACGCTTACCCCGCGCAAGGGGCAGGACGTGCTCGTCGAGGCGCTGTCGAGGGTGCGCGCCGAGGCCTGGCGCTGCGATCTGTTCGGCGGCAATCGCGATGCGGCCTTCACCGAGCGCGTCGAAGGACTGATCGCGCGCCACGAGCTGAGTCGTGTCACTCTGCATGGCGAGTGCGACGCCGCGACCCTCGAAGCTGCCTATCAGGGCGCCCACGTGCTGGTGCTGCCCTCCTGGTACGAAGGGTATGGCATGGTGATCACCGAGGCGCTGGCCCATGGTCTGCCGGTCATCACCACCACCGGCGGGGCGCTGGCGCAGACGCTGCCGCACGATGCAGGCTTGAGTGTCGCCCCGGGTGACGTCGAGGCGCTGACAACGAAGCTCGAGTGCTTTCTGAGCGATAGCGAGCTGCGCCACCGCCTGCGCGAAGGAGCCATCATGGCGCGAGAGGCGCTCGTCGACTGGCAGGCGGCGGGTGACGCCTTCG
>NZ_JAMZBD010000102.1:0-8341 GCF_024158685.1 Halomonas sp. 707D4
CTCCTCGCGCACCCGGGAAGAGATCGCTACCCGGCGGCTGCGGCTGCTGGTGGTGGGCGGCTCGCTCGGCGCGGTGGCGCTCAACGAGCGTTTGCCCAGGGCGCTCGCCGCGCTCGATGCCGACCGGTATCCGGAGGTATGGCACCAGGCCGGCAAGGAGCGCGACGAGACGACCCGCCAGGCCTACGCAGCCGCCGGGGTCGAGGCGACGGTGTCGCCCTTCATCGACGACATGGCCCGCGCCTACGACTGGGCGGACCTGGTGGTGTGCCGTTCGGGCGCCTTGACCGTGGCGGAGCTCGCCGCGGCAGCGAAACCATCGCTTCTGGTGCCGTTCCCGTTCGCCGTGGACGACCACCAGCGCATCAACGCCGAGGTGCTGGTCAAGGCCGGGGCGGCGCGCTGCGCAGTGCAGGCGGAGCTGACCGACGCGCGCCTGATCCACCACCTCGACGAGCTCTTGAACCGTGACACCCTGGTCGAGATGGCCTCCAGGGCGCGCCGGGCGGCGCGTCTCGAGGCCACCGAGCGTTTAGCGGCAGGATGCCTTTCGTTAGTCAAGCAAGGAGATACGGCGTGACCGATCCAATCACCGACAAGCCGGCGCCGAGCGCCCCCACCGGGCCGGGCATGCGCCGCATCAAGCGCCTTCATTTCGTGGGCATCGGCGGGGCGGGGATGTGCGGCATCGCCGAGGTGCTCGCCAACCAGGGCTACTCGGTCAGCGGCAGTGACATGAAGGTCTCTTCGGTAGTGGCGCGGCTGCGTGGCTGCGGGGTCGAGGTATTCATCGGTCACGCCGCCGAGAACGTCGCGGGCGCCGATGTCGTGGTGGTCTCCAGCGCCATCGACGAGACCAACCCGGAGATTCGCTGGGCCCACGAGCACCGCGTGCCCGTGGTGCGCCGCGCCGAGATGCTCGCCGAGCTGATGCGCTTTCGCCACGGCATCGCGGTGGCCGGCACCCACGGCAAGACCACGACCACGAGTCTCACCGCGACGCTCCTGGCCGAAGGCGGGCTCGACCCGACTTTCGTGATCGGCGGCAAGCTGACCAGCGCCGGCGCCAACGCGCGGCTCGGCGAGGGCGACTACCTGGTGGCGGAAGCCGACGAGTCCGACGCGTCGTTTCTGCACCTGCAGCCGATGGTGTCGATCGTCACCAATATCGATGCCGACCACATGGCGACCTACGGCGGCGACTTCGAGCGCCTGAAGACCACCTTCATCGAGTTTTTGCACAACCTGCCGTTCTACGGCCTGGCGGTGCTGTGTACCGACGACCCGCACGTCAAGGGGCTGTGCGACCAGGTCAAGCGTCAGTTCGTCACCTACGGCTTCAACGAGCAGGCCGACTACCGCATCGAGGATTTTCGCCAGCACGAGGGTGAGGTCTCCTTCACCGCGCGCCGCCCGGACGGCGCGGCGCCCCTCGAGGTACGCCTGGCGATGCCCGGGCGCCACAACGCGCAGAACGCCATGGCGGCGATCGTCGTGGCCACGGATGCCGGTGTCAGCGATGCGGCGATCCTCAAGGGGCTTGCGAATTTCGCCGGCGTCGGGCGGCGTTTCCAGGTCCATGGCCACTTCCCGGCGCCGAACCGGGAAGGCGAGATCATGCTGGTGGACGACTACGGCCATCACCCGCGCGAGGTCGACATGATCATCCAGGCAGTGCGTGCCGGCTGGCCCGAGCGGCGCCTGGTGATGCTCTACCAGCCCCATCGCTACAGCCGTACGCGAGATCTGTATGAAGACTTCGTGCGCGTGCTCTCCCAGGTCGATACGCTGGTGCTGCTCGACGTCTACAGCGCCGGTGAGCCGGTGATTCCCGGCGCCGAGGGTCGCACGCTGGCCGGTTCCATCCGCCAGCGCGGCGAGGTGGACCCGCTGTTCGTCGAGCACAAGCAGGAGCTTGCGCCACTGCTGAAAAAGGTGCTGCGCCCGGGAGATATCCTGATCACGCAGGGGGCGGGGGACGTCGGCGGCATCGCGCTCGCCCTGGCCCAGGCACGACTCCAGTTGGACGAGGTGACGCTATGATGAAGGTTGATGCGCGCTCGGCCTCGCTTGGCCGGGTAGTGGTGGTATACGGCGGCACCTCCGGCGAGCGCGAGGTGTCGCTCAAGAGCGGGGCGGCGGTGCTCGAGGCGCTCAAGCGCCAGGGGGTCGATGCGCTGGGCTTTGATCCCCGCGAGGGCGGCCTGACCGGGCTCGAGGCGCTGGCGCCGAACGCGGTGTTCATCGCGCTTCACGGCCGCGGCGGCGAGGACGGTACCCTGCAGGGGGCGCTGGAGCTTCTCGGCATTCCCTATACCGGCAGCGGCGTGCTCGCTTCGGCGCTCGGCATGGACAAGGAGCGCACCAAGCAGGTATGGCGCGCCCAGGGGTTGCCGACCCCGGAAAGCATCACCTTGACGGCCGACGCCGACTGGGAGGGCGTCATCGCGGCGCTGGGGCTGCCGATGATCGTCAAGCCCGTCCATGAAGGCTCGACGCTCGGCATCAGCATCGTCAGAAGTCGCGAGGAGCTCGAGGCGGCCTATCGCGAGGCGGCCCGGTTCGATGCCCGGGTGATGGCCGAGCGCTTCGTTCAGGGCGAGGAGTACACCGTGGCGCTGCTCGGTGACGAGGTGCTGCCGGCCATTCGCGTGGAGGTGCCGGGCGGCTTCTACGACTACGAGGCGAAGTATCTCTCCGACACCACCCAGTACCATCTACCCTGCGGGCTCGATGCCGAGGCCGAAGGCGCGCTTGCCGCGCTGTGCCGCCAGGCGTTTGCCGCCATGGGCGGGCAGGGCTGGGGGCGCATCGACGTGATGCGCGACGGCGCCGGGACGTTCTGGCTGATCGAGGTCAATACCGTTCCGGGCATGACCGATCACAGCCTGGTGCCCCAGGCGGCGGCCCACGCCGGTATCGATTTCGATGCGCTGGTGCTGCGCATCCTGAACACCGCCGTGTCCGCATGAGCCCCTTAGCTGCAATGAGCGACCATGAAAAAGCGTAACGCATGGCTTGGAGTGATCCTGCTGGCCCTGCTGCTGGGCGCCGGCGGGCGGGCGCTGTGGCTATGGCTCGACCGCCCCATCGAGCGCGTCTCGATTCGCGGCGAGTGGGAGTACGTCAGCGCCGACTACCTGCGCACCCAGCTGGCGCCCTTGGTGCACAACGCCACCTGGCTCTCGGCGGATCTGGGCGAGATTCGCGACCGGGCGCTCTCCATCGGCTGGCTGCACGAGGTGCGTATTTCCAGGGAGTGGCCCAATGCCCTGGTGTTCGAACTGGTCGAGCAGCTGCCGGTGGCGCGCTGGAACGATGACTTCTTGCTCAACACCGAAGGCGAGCCCTTCGCCTTCGCGCCGCTCGAAGTGCCGTCGGGGCTTCCCGACCTGGGGGGGCCGGTGGGGAGCAGCGAGGAAGTGCTGATCTACTACCGGCGTCTGACGACGCACTTCGCCACGCTCGCTCTTGGCCTTTCCCAGCTGCGCCTGGAGCCTCGCGGAGCCTGGCGGCTGCAGCTCGACAACGGGACCTGGGTGATGCTGGGTCGACGCCAGCACGACATTCGCCTGGCGCGGCTGTCCGCCTCCTGGCAGCGCGAGCTGGGCCGCCAGGGCGACCAGATCCGTTACATCGACCTGCGCTACCCCAACGGCGTGGCCGTGGCGTGGCATGGCCAGAGCGATTTCGACGCTGACGAGGAGCAGGGGCCCTAGCGTTTACGTTCACGCAGCGTTGAACACCTGAAAGTGAGCGGTTGCCAACACCTGAAATCCCGTCACCGGGGTTTAAATTCTTGGTCAAGCCCATTATCGTGGTGCGGGACTAGTCGTATAATGGTCATCGTTTCTATATGATGACCCTGTTTACCGTCGTTCTGGACGTTTTGGTTCGCGAGTATCCAACCAAACTAAACGATAACGATGAAAGCATGGTTAATGGCCTGTTTATTGACTAGTTTTATTTAATTCGGTGACTTGGCCGGCTGTTTATATAAAAGCATGTATAAATAGTTAGTAGTTGGCAGATGTATCGATAGGGCATTGCCGACCACCAATAACCTATCGCTTGAGATCACTATAAGGAGATAACCCGACTCATGGCAGGCTCACCCAATGCATCCAATATGGTTGTCGGGCTGGACATCGGAACGTCCAAGGTCGTCGCGATAGTCGGTCAACCCACCGATGACGGTGGCATCGAGATTGCGGGTATCGGCTCACACCCTTCGCGGGGAATGAAGCGTGGCGTCGTGATCAACATCGAATCGACCGTGCAGTCGATTCAGCGTGCGGTGGAAGAGGCGGAACTCATGGCAGGGTGCGACATCCACTCCGTCTATGTCGGCGTCGCCGGAAGCCACATCAGTTCGATGAACTCCGACGGGGTCGTCGCCATCAAGGAGCGTGAAGTCACTCCCTCGGACATCGACCGGGTCATCGACTCGGCTCGGGCACGCGCCATCTCGGAAGGTCAGCGGGTGCTTCACGTGTTGCCTCAGGAGTTCTCCATCGACGCCCAGGGCGGCATTCGCGAGCCGCTCGGCATGTCCGGGGTGCGTCTCGAGGCCCAGGTGCATCTGGTCACCGCGGCGCTGAACGCGGTGCAGAACATCGAGAAGTGCGTGCGCCGCTGCGGGCTGGACGTGGATGCCATCATCCTCGAACAGCTCGCCTCGAGCATGGCGGTCCTCACCGAGGACGAGCGCGAACTCGGCGTGTGCATGGTGGACATCGGTGGAGGCACCACCGACATGGCGATCTTCAGCGAGGGGGCGATTCGCCATACGGCGGTCATTCCCATCGCCGGTGATCAGGTCACCAACGATATCGCCATGGCGCTGCGCACGCCGACCCAGCATGCCGAGGAGATCAAGGTGAAGTACGCCTGCGCGCTCACCCAGCTCGCGGCAAGCGATGAAATGATCAAGGTACCCAGCGTGGGCGATCGCCCGTCGCGGGACCTCTCTCGCCAGGCATTGGCGGAAGTGGTCGAGCCGCGTTACGAGGAGCTCTTCACGCTGGTGCGCGATGAATTACGCCGCAGTGGCTATGAGGACATGGTGGCCGCCGGGGTGGTCCTCACCGGCGGCACCTCACGTATGGAGGGGGTCAGCGAACTGGCGGAGGAGATCTTCCACATGCCGGTGCGTATCGCCTGCCCGCAGAACGTGCGCGGTCTGGCGGACGTGGTCCGCAACCCCATCTATGCGACCGGCGTCGGTCTTCTGCACTACGCGTTGCAGGAGTCGCGCCACGGACAGGGTCAAGAAAGCCATGGTCGGGTCAGCTCGCCCCACAAGGGACGCAGCGAGCTCGCCCAGCGTGATAGCAGGGACGATCATTCGGCACTAGCAAGAATCAAGGGCTGGTTCAAAGGAAATTTCTGACAGGGCCGCAAGCGCGGTTCAGGAGACGGGGCTTATGTTCGAATTGGTAGATAACGCACCCTCGAGCAGTGCGGTCATCAAGGTCGTCGGTGTCGGCGGCGGCGGCGGTAATGCCGTCAACCACATGGTGGAAAGCAACATCGAAGGCGTCGAGTTCATCTGCGCCAACACCGATGCGCAGGCGCTGAAGCGTGTCTCCGCCAAGACGGTCTTGCAGCTGGGCGGTGAGATCACCAAGGGCCTGGGGGCGGGCGCCAACCCCGAAGTCGGGCGTCAGGCCGCCATGGAAGATCGCGATCGCATCGCCGAGCTTCTCGACGGCGCTGACATGGTGTTCATCACCGCCGGCATGGGCGGTGGTACCGGTACCGGCGGTGCGCCGGAGGTCGCCCAGGTGGCCAAGGAGCTGGGTATCCTGACGGTGGCCGTGGTGACGCGCCCGTTCCCGTTCGAAGGTCCCAAGCGCATGCGCGCCGCCGAAGAGGGCATGAAGGAGCTCTCCGAGCACGTCGACTCGCTGATCACCATTCCCAACGAGAAGCTCCTTTCGGTGCTGGGCAAGAACGCCACACTCTTGACCGCCTTCAGCGCGGCCAACGACGTGCTGCTGGGTGCGGTACAGGGCATTGCCGAGCTGATCACCAGCCCCGGCATCATCAACGTCGACTTCGCCGACGTGCGCACCGTGATGTCCGAGATGGGCATGGCGATGATGGGCACCGGCGGGGCCACCGGCGAGAACCGCGCCCGCGAGGCGGCGGAGAAAGCCATCCGCAGCCCGCTGCTCGAGGACATCGACCTGCACGGCGCGCGCGGTATCCTGGTCAACATCACCGCCGGCCCGGATCTCTCCATCGGGGAGTTCAACGATGTGGGCGCGACGGTCCAGGAGTTCGCCTCTCAGGAAGCGACCATCGTGGTGGGAACCTCTATCGACATGGAGATGTCCGACGAGCTGCGCGTGACGGTGGTGGCCGCAGGTCTCGACGGAACCAAGCCCAAGGCGGCGGTACGCGAGCCGGCGCGTCGCTCGGCGGCCGAGCCTGCGGACTATCGCAAGATGCAGCAGCCGACCATCACGCGTCAGCAGTCCGCTGCTCGCGCCGAAGCGCAGGAGGCCGCGCCCAAGCCGCGTCCCGAGAAGCGTCGCGCCGCCGAGGCGGACGACTACCTCGACATTCCTGCCTTCCTGCGTCGCCAGGCGGATTGAACCCCGTCCCTGCGACGATATCGGGTTCACTTAACGGCAAACGAGGGTTTCGACAGATTCTTTTTGTTGAAACGCTCGTTTGCTGTTAAAGTAAACACTGTTCGATAACTTTTTCTATTCACGCCGGCGGCCGGTAGTTTCGGCACCGTCGTTACCAGAGTTTCACCACGCCCATGATCAGACAACGTACACTACAAAATGTCATTCGCGCTACCGGAGTGGGTCTGCATTCCGGTAAAAAAGTCCATCTGGCTTTGCGTCCGGCACCCGCAGACACAGGGATAGTGTTTGTCAGAACCGATCTGGATCCCGTGGTACACGTACCCGCCCGGGCCGAGCTGGTCGAAGACACCAAGCTTTGCACCGCGCTCTCCTTCGAAGGCGTCAAGGTCGCGACCGTCGAGCACCTGATGTCCGCCTTCGCAGGGCTCGGTATCGACAACGCCTACGTCGACGTGAGCGCGCCGGAAGTGCCGATCATGGATGGCAGCGCCAGCCCCTTCGTCTTTTTGATCCAGTCGGCGGGCATCCTCGAACAGGACGCGCCGAAGAAGTTCATTCGCATCAAGCAGCGCATCGCCGTGACCGACGGTGACAAGGAGGCGGTCTTCCTGCCGCACCAGGGCTTCAAGGTGTCGTTTTCCATCGATTTCGATCATCCGGTGTTCGAGCAGCAGCACCAGAATGCGCTGATCGACTTCTCGACCACCTCCTTCGTCAAGGAAGTGTCGCGGGCGCGTACCTTCGGTTTCATGCGCGATCTCGAATTTCTGCGCTCGAACAACCTCGCCCTCGGCGGCAGCCTCGACAACGCCATCGTCGTCGACGACTACCGCATCGTGAACGAGGGCGGGCTTCGCTACGAGGACGAGTTCGTCAAGCACAAGGTGCTGGACGCGATCGGGGATCTCTACCAGCTGGGGTTCAGCCTGATCGGCGAATTCCGCGGCGTGAAGTCCGGCCACGCCTTGAACAACCAGCTGTGCCGCGAGCTTCTGGCGCAGCCGCAGGCATACGAGATCGTGACCTTCGAAGGCGAAAAGGCGGTCGCGCCCATTTCCTACGCCGCACCGGCCATGGCCTGAACGTCAATGACGTGATTTCGCAAGGCAGCGGTTGAAATCAGCCGTTCATGCCCCATCTATGAAGCACCGCCTGGCGGTGCTTCATGCGTTTGAGGGCGGCCCTTTCTTGCCGGCGTGGGAGGCAAGACGTTCGAGCGCGCGTTTGAGGCGCGGGTCGTCGGTGTCGTCGGCGCACTGTGCGATGGTCTGGCCGGCATCGGCAGACAGCGAGCGGTGGTAGCGTTCGGGGACCTTGACCGGGCGCACCGGGCGTACCTTGAAGTGGAAGCCGGTCACCGCCTCAAAGCCGGGCAGTTGATGCAAGAGTTCGAGCAGGCGGCGCTGCTCGAAGCGCAGCCAGGCAAGCCAGGTCGCCTGCCCGCTGATCACCGTGAGGCGCGCGTTGCTGAAGCCGCCCACGAAAATGTGTGGACGCATCTCTTCGGGCAGGTGAGCACGCAGATGACGCTGGGCCTGGTCGATCAAGCGCGACTGGCGCAAGAGGTTGCTCACCTCGGTAGAGCTTGCGAGCACCGACTTGATGGGCTGTGCGCGAGAACGCTTAACCTTTATACTCATACGCTTAATTCCAGAGTGCCGATTCAGTACGCAAGCGCCGGCTTGACGTAATGTCGAAAGCCTAACACGCCAGGGAGCCGCCACACAGCATGTCGT
>NZ_JAMZBD010000103.1:0-8338 GCF_024158685.1 Halomonas sp. 707D4
GGCGAGCGCTTCGTCGAGGACCCGGAGGCGGGCGTGGCGCTGGCCGCCGATGCCGGCTGGCTCTTGGGCATGGAGATGGCCGCCTGCGGGCTCGACGTGAGTTTCGCACCGGTGCTCGACGTCGAGAGCGGGCTTTCGAGCGTCATCGGCGATCGCAGCTTCGGTCACGATCCGGAGCAGGTGGCGCTGCTCGGTGGTCACTTCGTGCGCGGTCTGCACGAGGCCGGCATGGCGGCGATCGGCAAGCACTTTCCCGGCCATGGCGGCATCGAGGCGGATACCCACCTGAAAGTGGCTGAGGATCCGCGCCCGCTCGAGGCCTTGAAGGCGCGCGACCTGGTGCCCTTTGCCCGCCTGGCCGGCGAGCTCGATGGCGTGATGCCGGCGCATGTGATCTACAGCGCTTTCGACCCGCGTCCGGCGGGCTTCTCGCCGAGCTGGCTCGGCATGCTGCGCGAGTCGCTGGGCTTCAAGGGCTGCATCTTCTCCGACGACTTGACCATGGCCGGTGCTCACGTGGCGGGAAGCCCCGCCGAGCGCGCGAAGGCGGCGCTGGCGGCGGGCTGCGACATGCTGTTGATCTGCAACGATCGCGACGCGGCTCTCGAGGTGGTCGGTGCCTGCCAGGGCCTTCAGAACAAGCGCATCGGCAAGCTTCGCTACGCCCGTGCCCGGCCGGATCTCGAGGCGCTCGGCGCGCTCAAGCGCTGGCGCCGCGCCAATGCCAAGCTTTCCGAACTTGCCGGTTAGCGACCGGCCCTTCCGTTTTTCCTTTTCCGACCCTTTCGCGAGTAACGCCGGAGCCCCCATGGCCAAACTGGACAAAGAAACCCTCGAGTCGCTGGATTCCATGCGCGAATTGATGGACAACGCCGACTGCCTGATCTCCCAGACGCAGGTCGAGCAGGCGCTGGATCGCATGGCCGAGGCCATCACTGCGGATCTCGGCGACAAGCTGCCGGTGTTTTATTGCGTGATGAACGGCGGACTGATCACCACCGGGCATCTGTTGACCCGGCTCGGTTTCCCGCTCGAGGTGGACTACCTGCACGCCACGCGCTATCGCAACGAGCTGCGCGGCGGCGAGCTCTTCTGGCGCGTCTCGCCGGAGGTGCCGATGGCCGGGCGTCACGTGGTGATCATCGACGACATCCTCGACGAGGGTGCGACCCTGGCGGCGATTCTCAAGTACTGCGAAGAGGCCCAGGCGGCGAGTGTCTCGACCGCCGTGCTGGTCGACAAGCAGCACGATCGCAAGGCGGTGCCCGGCCTCAAGGCCGACTACTGCGGCCTCGAGGTGGCGGACCGCTACGTGTTCGGCTTCGGCATGGACTACAAGGGCTACTGGCGCAACGCCCCGGGCATCTTTGCGCCCAAGGGCCTGTAACGTTTTTTGTCGGAATCCGGCCTCGCTAGCGCGGTGAAAAACGCCGCGCGAGGCCGGTTTCGGCGATCATGCGCGTCGAGATCTCCTCGATCGAGAAGCGCGTGGTGTCGATGAAGGGAATGTTCATCGAGCGGTAGAGCGCCGCCGCCTGTTCCACTTCCTGCACGCACTGGTCGATCGAGCTGTAGCGGCTGTTGGGCCGGCGCTCGTTGCGAATCGCCGAGAGCCTGCGCGCATCGATGGTCAGCCCGAACAGCTTGTGGCGGTGCGGGGCGAGCACGCGGGGGAGCTTGAGGCTGCCATCCTCGTCCAGATCGTCCTCGGTCAGCGGGTAATTGGCCGCGCGGATGCCGAACTGCAGCGCCAGATAGAGCGACGTCGGGGTCTTGCCGCAGCGCGACACGCCGACCAGGATCACGTCCGCCTGATCGTACTGGTGGGTGCGGGCGCCGTCGTCGTTGTCGAGGGCAAAGTGCACCGAGTGGATGCGATCCATGTAGACGTCGTCGCTGCCGATCGCATGAGTGCGGCCCACACTGTAGGACGAGTGGGTCTCGAGCTCCTGCTCCAGAGGCTCGAGAAAGGTCGAGAAGACGTCGACCTTGAACCCCTGGGCCTGGCGAATCACGTCGCGGATCTGCTGGTCAACGATGGTGTCGATGATGATCGGCCGCTGGCCATCGCGACTGGCGGTGGCGTCGATGATGTCCGCCAGCGCCCGAGCCTTTTCGATCGTATCGATATAGGGCTTGGTCAGCATCGTGATCTCGACGCCGCTGAACTGGGCCAAAAGGCTTCGTCCCAGGCTTTCGGCGGTGATGCCCGTGCCGTCGGAAATGAAAAACGCCGTGCGCTTCATGGCTTTCTCTCCATCGTTTCTCTTTATCGTCGCTCGTGGAATCGAGGCTTCATTCTCACCGCTTCTTTGCATCGGCACAACGTGTCGCAAATGCACTGGCCAAGGCCGCCCCTGGAAGGGCGACTACAGGAAACCCCTTGAAGGCCCGTGTGTTGTAAAAAACCTTCAGTGACTTCGCGGTTAGACTAATGGCGAATACGAGGGGGCGGTGATAGGGTGACACGCTCAATGGCAGGGGTCGATCCGGCGAGCGTCCATGGCCTCGCCGACGGATTCAACCCAGGGTGACGATAAAAGGGGTGTTGCGTGCAAGAGTACATTGTGTGGTTCGACCAGTTGGGCATGAACGATGTCGAGCGCGTGGGCGGCAAGAACGCGTCGCTCGGCGAAATGATCTCCAATCTGTCCGACGCGGGTGTCACGGTACCCGGCGGCTTTGCGACCACCGCCCACGCCTATCGTGAATTCCTGGCGCACGAGGGCTTGAACGATCGCATCAACGCGCTGCTCTCGCGCCTCGACGTCGACGACGTCAAGGCGCTCGCTGACGCCGGCGGCACCATCCGCCAGTGGATCATCGACACGCCCCTGCCGCCCGCTTTCGAAAGCGCCCTGGCCGATGCCTACGCCGCGCTCCAGAGCCGCCATCCCGATCTCAAGGCCGCGGTACGAAGCTCCGCCACCGCCGAGGATCTGCCGGACGCCTCCTTTGCCGGCCAGCAGGAAACCTTCCTCAACATCGAAGGGTTCGAGAACGTCAAGCGCGCCGTGCACGAAGTGTTCGCGTCACTCTTCAACGACCGCGCCATCTCCTACCGCGTGCATCGCGGCTACGCCCACGAGAACGTCGCGCTTTCCGCCGGCGTGCAGAAGATGGTGCGCTCGGAAACCGGTGCCTCCGGCGTGATGTTCACCCTCGATACCGAGTCCGGCTACCGCGACGCGGTGTTCGTCACCGCCTCCTGGGGGCTCGGTGAGACGGTGGTACAGGGCGCGGTCAACCCGGACGAGTTCTACGTCCACAAGCCCACGCTCGAAGCCGGCCGTCCGGCGGTGCTGCGCCGCACGCTCGGCTCCAAGCTGATCAAGATGATCTACGGCGAAAGCGCCAGCGCCGGCAAGTCGGTGGCCACCGTCGACGTGCCGCTTTCCGATCGCGGACGCTTCTGCATCAGCGATGACCAGGTGATGGATCTCGCCCGCCAGGCGGTGATCATCGAGAAGCACTACGGCCGCCCGATGGACATCGAGTGGGCGCTGGACGGCGACGACGGCAGGCTCTACATCGTCCAGGCGCGCCCGGAAACCGTGGTCTCCCAGCAGGAGGGCGGCAAGCTCGAGCGCTTCCACCTGAAAGAGAAGGGGCGCAAGCTGATCACCGGCCGCGCCATCGGCCAGCGCATCGGCAGCGGCACGGTCAAGGTGGTGATGAACCCGGACGACATGGAAAAGGTCCAGTCCGGCGACGTGCTGGTCACCGACATGACCGATCCGGACTGGGAGCCGATCATGAAGCGTGCCTCGGCGATAGTCACCAACCGCGGCGGGCGCACCTGCCACGCGGCGATCATCGCCCGGGAGCTCGGCATTCCGGCGGTGGTCGGCTGCGGCGATGCCACCACCCAGCTTCGTGAAGGCGTCGACGTCACGGTCTCCTGCTCCGAGGGCGATACCGGCAACGTCTACGAAGGACTTCTCGATTTCGAGTGCAAGGTGTCGAGCGTCGATGCCATGCCGGAGATCCCGTTCAAGATCATGATGAACGTGGGCAACCCGGATCGCGCCTTCGGCTTCGCCGGGCTGCCCCACGCGGGCGTGGGCCTGGCGCGTCTCGAGTTCATCATCAACCGCATGATCGGCGTGCACCCCAAGGCGCTTCTCGAGTACGACCGCCAGACGCCGGACCTCAAGCAGGTGATCGACGCGCGCACGGCGGGCTACGACGATCCGGTCAGCTTCTACGTCGACAAGCTCGTCGAGGGTGTTTCGACGCTGGCCGCGGCGTTCCATCCGCAGAAGGTCATCGTGCGCCTGTCGGACTTCAAGTCCAACGAGTACGAGAATCTGATCGGCGGCAAGCTCTATGAGCCCGGCGAGGAGAACCCGATGCTCGGCTTTCGTGGCGCCTCGCGCTACGTCTCCGAGGCGTTTCGGCCCTGCTTCGAGCTCGAGTGTCGGGCGCTCAAGCGCGTGCGCGACGAGATGGGCTTCAAGAACGTCGAGATCATGGTGCCCTTCGTGCGCACCACGGGCGAGGCCCGCGAGGTCGTCGAGCTGCTCGCCGCCAACGGGCTGGATCGCCGCGAGAGCGATCTCAAGGTGATCATGATGTGCGAGCTGCCCGCCAACGCCCTGCTGGCCGACGAGTTCCTCGAGCACTTCGACGGCTTCTCGATCGGCTCCAACGACCTGACCCAGCTGACCCTCGGGCTCGACCGCGACTCCGGCATCGTCGCGCATCTGTTCGACGAGCGTAACGAGGCGGTCAAGAAGCTTCTTTCCATGGCGATCAAGGCGTGCAAGGCGCAAGGCAAGTACGTCGGCATCTGCGGCCAGGGGCCGTCGGATCACCCTGAACTCGCCAAGTGGTTGATGGAGCAGGGCATCGATTCGGTCTCGCTCAACCCCGATGCGGTGCTCGAAACCTGGTTCATGCTGGCCGGCGAGACCATCGCCTAAGCCTGACTCGATGATTGCGTTAATTTGCGCCCGGCCATTGTGCCGGGCGCAGGCGTTTTATAGGCTAGCTTGAAACGGGGCAGGCGCCCTTCGTTCACCGAATCGTTCAACCCGGCCCGCTCAAGTCGGACCATGCCGGCCAGATATCCAGGAGAGATCATGCTGCCACGCAGGGCGACGTTACCCTTGACCGGCCTATTGCTGGTACCCCTCTACAGCTTCGGCTTCACCTACGACACGCCCGCCGTCACCCCGGAAGTGGGCTCCGGCTACGAGGAAAAACCCGGCTGGGCCTTCGACGAGTTCGCGGTGGCCGCCGCCAATCCGCTCGCCGCCGACGCCGGTCGGCAGATCCTTGCGGCCGGCGGCAATGCCATCGACGCGGCGATCGCCGTGCAGATGGTATTGACGCTGGTCGAGCCGCAGTCCAGCGGCATCGGCGGCGGCGCCTTCTTGATGTACGCCGAGGGTACCAATGTCGAGGCCTTCGATGGGCGTGAAACCGCGCCCCGGGCGGCGACGGAAACGATGTTCATGGACGATGGCGAGCCCATCGCGTTCATGGACGCCGTGGTCAGCGGTCAGGCGGTGGGCGTGCCCGGCACGCTGAAGATGCTCGAGACCGCCCACGCCGCCCACGGCAAGCTCGACTGGGAGACGCTGTTCGTGCCCGCCATCACGCTTGCCGAAGAGGGCTTTCCTGTCAGCCAGCGCCTGCACACCAGCATTGCCGAGGACCCGGCGCTGGGCGACGATCCGCTCGCCGGCGCCTTCTACTTCGATGAGAACGGCGAGCCGCTCGAGGTCGGCGAAACGCTGACCAACCCGGCGCTGGCGGCGATCTTGCGCATGATCGCCAAGCAGGGCAGCCAAGCCTTCTACGAAGGCGAAGTGGCGCGCGATCTCGTCGAGCGCGTCACGAATCATCCCACCCGCCCGGGCGCCATGACGCTCGAGGATCTCGCCGACTACGAAAGCGTGACGCGCGATGCCCTCTGCACGCCCTGGCAGCAGTGGCGTGTCTGCGGCTTCCCGCCGCCCTCCTCGGGGCATATCACCGTGATGCAGATTCTCGGCATGCTCGATGACCAGCCGATGATCGAGGCCCCGCTGGATAACGGCGTGGCGAGCGCCAGTTGGCTTCACCAGTTCCTGGAAGCGTCACGGCTGGCCTTCGCCGATCGTAACCGCTACATCGGCGACCCGGATTTCGTCGAGGCGCCGGGGGGTGACTGGGCGACGATGCTTGCGCCGGATTATCTGGAGCGCCGCAGTCAGCTGATCGAAGAAAGCAGCATGGGCGATACCGCCGAGCCCGGCAATCCCGGCGAGTTCGTGGTGAGCTACGCCTCCCAGCCGACCCAGCCCGAGTACGGCACCAGCCATGTCAGCATCGTCGACGAAGACGGCAATGCCGTGGCCATGACCACCACCATCGAGCAGGCCTTCGGCTCGCGGATCATGGCCGACGGCGGCACGGGCCTGCCCGGCGGCTACCTGCTCAACAACGAGATGACCGACTTCTCCTTCACTCCGGAGATCGACGGCGAGCCGGTGGCCAACCGCATCGAGCCCGGCAAGCGCCCGCGCTCGAGCATGAGCCCGACCCTGGTGTTCGACCAGGAGAGCGGCGATTTCGTGGCGAGCCTCGGCTCGCCCGGCGGCGCGGCGATCATCCACTACACTGCGCGCACGCTCATGGCCATGCGCGACTGGGGCCTGAGCGCCCAGGAAGCGCTCAACCTGCCCCACGCGGTGACGCTCGGCGGCGATGTCTGGCTGGAGGAGGGGCGCTTTCCTGAAGCCACCATCGGCTCGCTCATCGAGCGTGGCCACAATGTCAGCGAACGCGAGCTGACCAGCGGCCTGCAGGCGATTCGTCGCCTCGAGGACGGCACCTTGTTCGGCGGTGCCGATCCGCGCCGTGAAGGCGTGGTGGAAGGCGAGTGATCGCCCGGATTACTCGCGCAGCCAGTTGCGCAGCTTGACGAGGATGATACCGCCGTCGCTCAGCGCGCGGCGGTCCTCGATCAGCTCGCTCAGCCGCTCCGGGTAGTCGGTGATGATGGCATCCACCCCCAGGTCGATCAGGGTGGACATGCGCGCGCGGTCATTCACCGTCCAGGCGTGGATCTCATAGCCGTAGAGGCCGGCGAGTTCGATCTCGCGCCGGGTGATGCGGTTGTGGCGAAGCCCCAGCGCATCGAAGCGAGTTCGATCGAGCGTGCCCGGCAGTATCAGCTGCGCCAGCAGGGTGACGCGAATTTCCGGCGCGCGGGCCTTGATCGTCTCGATCAGCCCCGGCGTCATGGTCGCCAGGCGCATCTCCATGAAAGCATTGGGGAAGCCGCATTCGCTCATGCCGGTCAGGGCGCTTTCCTGCGTCGCCCAGCAGCGGTAGCGAATGTCCGACTCGACCTCCAGCGCGTCCATTACCGACTCGGCCAGGCGCGGCTCGTCGCCGCGGCTGGCCTTCATGTCGATCATCAGCCCCGCCTTGCCACGCACCACGGCGAGCGTCTCGTCGAGCCCGGCGATTCGCTAGCCCACGAAGGCGTCGCCGAACCAGCTACCGATATCGAAGTCGGCGAGCTCCTCGCGGGTCAGCTCGTCCAGGTCGCGCTCGTCGCCGGTCAGGCGCGCAAGGCTTCGGTCGTGGTAGAGCATGACCTGATCATCGGCGCTCAGGCGAACGTCGAGCTCGACGTAGTCGGCGCGGTCTTCGAGCGCCTGGCGCACGGCGGCCAGCGTGTTCTCCGGCGCCACCATCGAGCTGCCCCGGTGGGCGATCACCGCCACGTTGTCGCGAATCTCGAAGCTGTTGAGGATCCACCACGCCTGGAGGGCCGCGAACGCCAGCACGAAGAGCTCTATCGCCCAGGCGAGCCGACCGGACGAGGGTCCGGCTTGCGGCAAGGTGGAAGAGGAGGGCGCGCGACCCGCCAACTGCTGGTAGAGGCAGGCGGAGAGCAGGGCATTAGCGGCGATGCCCAGGAAGGTGATGGTCAGCGTGATCAGCACGTAGCCGGTGAGGTAGGCGAGCATGGCCGGAATCAGTACCGCGGTGTGCTCCGGCAGCCACCATAGAAACGGCGTGACCACCAGGTCGAACAGCCAGGTGATCAGCACCGGCAGCGCCACGATCAGCACCAGAAGGGTCAGCACCGCCGCGGCGATCGAGCGGCGCCATCCACGGGTGAGGGTGACGCTGCGGCCCAGGGCGGCGAGCGGCGATGCGCCCTCGATGGCCACCAGCGGTAGCGCCAGCACCCAGCGCAGGTAGAGCCAGGCGGCGAGGCACATCCAGCCAAGCACCAGCGGCAGCGCGCAGGCCAGGAAGTACCACAGCACCGGCGGGCGGACGCGCTGCAGGTAGTAGGGCTCCAGCCCGCTGAGAAACCCGTCGTACAGCC
>NZ_JAMZBD010000104.1:0-8297 GCF_024158685.1 Halomonas sp. 707D4
TCATCGAGCTTCGCGTCTCGCCGGCCCACCGGCTGGTGATCGCCGGCATCTCGCCGATCACCGCGCCCTGCGCGGCCTTTGCGGTGACGCTCGGCTTCGAGGTGATCGTCTGCGACCCGGACGAGGCCGCCTGCCGTGCGCTCGACGTGCCCGGCGTGGAAGTCCACGCCACCCTGCCCTCGGCTTTCATTTCGGATCGCACCTGCCACGGCGCCACCGCCGTGGTGGCCCTCACCCACGACCCGCGCATCGATGACCTGGCGATGATGGAAGCAGTGCGTACCCAGGCGTTCTACATCGGCGTGATGGGGTCACAGCGCACTTCTCAGGCCCGGGCCGAACGGCTCAAACGCTCGGGTGGCCTGAGTGACGCACAGATCGCGCGCATCCACATGCCGATCGGTCTTGCGCTCGGCAGCAAGACCCCGGCGGAGATCGCGCTGGCGGTGATGGCGGATATCGTGCGCGTACAGCACGGCAAAGCGCTCGATGAGCTGTGAATCCGTCGTCGCGCTGGTGATGGCGGCGGGCTATTCGCGGCGTTTCGGCGCCGCGGACAAGCGCCTGGCGCCGCTTCGCGCCAGCACGCTACTGGCGCAAAGCGTCGACAATGCCCGGCGGGCCTTTCCCGTGGTGCGGATCGCGGTGCGCAGCGACGATACGCTGGAAGGCTTCGACGAGCGCGAGCTGATCCGCATCACGCGCGCCCGAAACGGGCTGGGGGCGAGCATCGGCGAGGCGTTCACGCAGCTTGCGCGCGACTCCGCCTTCGAAGGCGTCGAGGCCGCTGCCGTGCTGCTCGGCGACATGCCCTACCTGCGTCTAGAGACGCTGAACACCCTTCGTCAGCAGGCCGCGTTCGACCGGATCGTCGTTCCGTTCTATCGGGAGGCGCCAGGGCATCCGGTGATCTTCGGTCGCCGCTTCTGGTCGGCGCTCGCCGCGCTTTGCGGTGGCGATGGTGCCCGGGCAGTGCTCGCGGCCCACGCCGCGCACCGCTGCCGGGTGCCCGTCGACGATCCGGGCGTGCACCTGGATATCGACCGGCCTGCGGATCTGGCGTGAAAACGCCCCGTACGCGCGAGCGCACGAGGCGTTGCGAGGGTACCGCTCAGTAGGCGGCGTCGGGCTCAAAATACTCCTCGACATTGTCGGCGGTGATCAGGTCGGCGGCGAGGATCATGCGTGACGGCACGCCGTGGTACATGTCGCCCAGCCGCTCGCCCTTCACGCCGTGCACGGCCAGCGCGATCGCCGAGGCGATCATGCTCGGCGGGTAGGTCACGGTGCCCTTCACGATCGGGTGGTCGCTGCGAATCATCTCGATCACCCGCTGGGAGCCGCCGCCGCCCACCACGAGCTGGATGTCGTCGCGGTCGTTCTCCTCGATCGCCTGCAGGGCGGCGATCAGCACGTCGTCGTCGCCGGCCCAGATGGCGTCGACCTCGGGGTTGCTGCCGAGCAGGTCCTCGGTCACGCTCAGCGCCTGCTGGGCGTTCCAGTCGGTGTTCTGCGAGGCGAGGATGTTGATACCCGGATAGTTCTCCATCACCCGGTTGAAGGCGTCGACGCGCTGGCTGTTGATCGGGATCGGCGGGCCCTCGAGCACCAGGATATTGCCCTCGCCGCCGAGCTCCTCGGCGATGTAGCGCGCCGCCTGCTCGCCAAGCCCCGGGTTGTCGCCGGCGATGAAGACGTTCTGCGCCGGGGTCTCGAGCTCACGATCCACCACCACGGTGTAGATGCCCTCTTCATAGGCCTCGGAAATCACCGCCTGCAGCGTGGCCGGGTTGTAGGGCAAAATCACCAGCGCATCGAGGTTGCGGATCATCAGGTCCTCGACGTTGGCGACCTGGGCGGTACCGGAGTTGGCGGAGAGCACCGTGAAGTTCACGTCCGGGTGCTTCTCGGCGAGCTCTTCGGTGGCCTGTTGGGCCCACCAGGAAAGCCCCGCGGTCCAGCCGTGTTCGGCGGCGGGCACGGTCACCCCGATGGTGTACTCCTGAGCGCTGGCGGTGAGCGCGGTGCCCACCAGTGCCGCGCCCAGCGCCGTCTTTTGCAATACGCGTTTGAGTGTCATTGTTGTTACCCCGTTTGCGTGCGTAATGGGCAAGGCCCGGCCTTGCCCGCGATGGCCGGCGTGCCGGCCCTGGTTCAAGGCGCGCGCTTGTACTGCAAGAGCACCGCCAGCAGGATCACCGCGCCTTTCACCAATCCCTGCAGGTAGGGCGAAACGCCGGTCAGGTTGAGCATGTTGTTGATGATGCCGAGAATCAAAGCGCCGATCACCGTGCCCCACACGGTGCCGCGCCCGCCGGAAAGCGCGGTGCCGCCGATCACCACCGCAGCGATCGCGTCGAGCTCGAAGAAGTAGCCCGCATCGCTCGGGCTGACCGAGTTGAGTCTTGAAGTGAGCATGATGGCGGAAAGCCCGACGCACACCCCGGCGATCAGAAACGTCGAGAGCACCACACGCTCGACGCGAATCCCCGAGTAGCGCGCCACCTGGGCGTTGGCCCCCACGGCGCAGACGTGGCGGCCGTAAGCGGTGTGAAACAGCAGCACGTGGGAGACGATCGCCAGGGCGAAGAACGTCCACACCGGAATCGGCAGGCCGAGCACGAAGCCACCGCCCACGCTCGAAAACAGCGGGTTGCGGGTGCTGACCTCGGCGGCGTCGGTGAAGTAGAGCGCCAGCGAGCGAAAGATCGACATGGTGGCAAGGGTCACCACGAAGGCGGCGATGCGCCCGCGCGTGACCAGAAGCCCGTTGAAGAGCCCCAACAGCGCCCCGCCCACCAGCGCGGCGAGCATGGCGAGAATCACCGCCTGGAAGGGGTCGGTGATGGTGTTGAGCACGTAGAGCACGACCACGCCGACCAGCGCCACCATCGACCCCACCGAGAGATCGATGCCGCCGGCAATGATCACGAAGGTCATGCCGATGGCGATGATGCCGGTGTAGGAGACCTGGCGCAGCACGTTGGAGAGATTGCGCGTGTTGAGAAAGTATTCGCTCGCCAGCGACGAGATGACGAACAGCACGACCAGCGCCACCAGCGGGGCGAGAATCGCCCCGCTGATCGGCAGGTTGCGAAACCGCTGGGCCAGCGGCGTGGTGCGTTGGGAAAGCGGACTCATGGGCGCGCTCCTTGTGAGGGTTCCTGCGCTGGCTCGGGCTCGGTGCCCGCCTCCCAGGCGCCGGCGGCGTAGAGCATGATGCGCTCTTCATTGATGTCGTCGCCTTCGAGCGTGGCCGCCACCCGCCCCTGGCGGATCACCAGCGCCCGGTCGGCAAGGCCGATGATCTCCTCGAGCTCCGAGGAGATCACCACCACCGCCTTGCCCTGGGCGGTCAGCTCGCGGATCAGGCGATAGATCTGCTGCTTGGCGCTGATGTCGATACCGCGGGTGGGCTCGTCGAGCAGCAGGATCTCCGGCTCGATGTCGAGCAGCTTGGCGAAATAGACCTTCTGCTGGTTGCCGCCGCTCAGAAGCCCCACCGGGGCGGTGAGGCGCGCGGCCTTGATCGAAAGCCTGGCCTGGTACTCCTCGGCGCGACGCCGCTCCTGGCCGTGGCGAATCAGCCCGCGCACGTAGCGCGCAAGGCTCAGGTCGGTGACGTTCTGCATCACGTTGAACGAAAGCTGAAGCCCCTTGCCCTGGCGATCCTCGGAGAGATACGCAAGCCCTCTTGCGTGCGCCTGGCGAGGCGAGGTGAAGGCGACCGGCGCGCCGTCGACGAGGATCTCGCCGGCGCTTTTGCGCCGAAGCCCCATGAGCGTCTCGGCGATCTCGGTGCGCCCGGCGCCGACCAGCCCGGCCAGGCCCAGCACCTCGCCGCGGTGCACCGCGAAGTCGATATCGTGGAGCACGTCCGTCAGGCACAGCCCGCGCACCTCGAGCGCAGGCGCCCCGCGCGTTTCGGGCGCCTCGGGCTTGTCGGGAAATATCCGCGACAGCTCCCGGCCGACCATCTTGCGCGCCATCGCCTCCTCGTCCATGCCGGCCACCGCGCAGTGCTCGACCAACTGCCCATCGCGCAGGATCAACAGGCGATCGCAGAGTTCCCTCACTTCCTTGAGCTTGTGGGAGATGAACAGCACCGTGACGCCCCGGGCGACCAGCGCCTTCACCACGCGAAACAGCACCGCGGTCTCGTGGCTTGTCAGTACCGTGGTCGGCTCGTCGAGGATCACGATGCGCGCGTCGTTGACCAGCACGCGGGCCACCTCGACCATCTGCTTTTGCGCCACGCTCGAGCGCTCGATGGTCTGGTCGGGGTCGAGATGCACCTCGAGCGACTCGAGAAGCGTCCGGGTCCGCTCGCGCATGCGGGCATGGTCGAGAAAGCCGCCGCGGCGAAGCTCCTGGCCGAGAAAGACGTTCTCGTACACCTTGAGCGAGGCCACCAGGTTGAACTCCTGGGGAATCATCGCGATGCCCAGGCGCCGCGCGCCGATCGGGTCCAGCGCCGTGAACGGCTGGCCGTCGATCAGAATACGCCCGGTGCTCGGCGTATAAATGCCGCTGATGATCTTGAGAAGCGTCGACTTGCCGGCACCGTTCTCGCCCAGCACGCCGAGCACCTCGCCCTGGGCGATATCGAGCGTGATCCCCTCGAGCACCGTCACCGGGCCGAAGGACTTGCCGATGCCCTCGAGGCGCAGCAGTGGCTCAGCCATCGCGCCCACCCTCGCCATCGAGCGCCGTCCAGGCGCCGTCGCTGTCGCTGGAGGCGATCGCCGCTTCGATGAAACGCATGCCGTCGACGCCGTCCTCGATGCCGGGCAGCCATGTTTGAGCGCCGCCCTGCACCTGATCGGCAAAGCCCTGATAGAGGTTGGCGAAGCTTTCGATGTAGCCCTCTGGGTGGCCGCCGGGCAGGCGGATGCTGCGCGCCACCGACTCGCTCACCGCGTCGCTGCGCCGGGTCAGGCGCTGGCTCGGGGCGTCGAGCGGCTTGAGCCAGAGCGCGTTGGGGCTCTCTTGGGCCCACTGCAAACTCGCCTTCTCGCCCACGATGCGAAGGGTCAATTCGTTTTCGAACCCCGGGGCGCACTGGCTCGCCCACAGCATGCCGCTGGCGCCATTCTCGAAGCGCAGCAGCGCCTGCACGCTGTCGTCGAGCGCGCGCCCTGCCACCGCGGTGGAAAGCGAAGCACTCACCCCGGCCACCTTCTGGCCGGTGACGAACTGCGCCAGCTGGAAGGCGTGCACGCCGATATCACCGAGGCACCCCGCCGCGCCGGCCTTTGCCGGGTCGGTGCGCCAGGCGGCCTGGCGGTTGTCCTCATTCTGGGCGACGCTCAGCCACTCCTGCACGTACTCCACCTGCACGTGGCGCAGCGCGCCAAGCTCGCCTTTCGCGATCAGCTCGCGGGCGTGCTGGATCATCGGGTAGCCGGCGTAGGTGTGGGTGAGCAGAAAACGCCCGGCGCTTTGGGCCGCCGCGGCCTTCAACCGCTCCGCCTCGGCGGCGGTCAGGGTCATGGGCTTTTCGCACACCACGTGAAGCCCCGCTTCGAGTCCTTCGAGTGCGGCGTCGAAGTGCAGGTGGTTGGGCGTGACGATGATCAGCGCCTCGACGCCGTCCTCGCGCCCCGCTTCGCCGTCGATCAGCGCGGCCACGTCGGCGTAGCAGCGCTCGGGCGCGATGTGAAGCTCGCGGGCACTTTGCCGGTTGCGCTCGGGCTGCGAGGAGAAGACCCCGGCGAGCAGCTCGAAGCGGTCGTCCAGGCGCAGCGCCATCCGGTGCACCGCGCCGATGAACGCGCCCTGACCGCCGCCGACCATGGCCACGCGCAGGCGTCGTGAAACGGGCGAATCACTCATGGCGGGCTCCGGCGTCGGGCGCGCAGGGCTCGAGTCCCAGCAGCGCGCGGTTGGCGTGGCGGTCGGTTTTGGCGTCGGCGAAGTCATCAAACGCCCGGTCGGTGACGAAAATGATGTGCTCGGCGATGAAGCGTGCGCCCTCCATCGCCCCCTGCTCCGGGTGCTTCAGCGCGCACTCCCACTCGAGCACCGCCCAGCCCTCGAAGTCGTACTGGGCGAGCTTCGAGAAGATCGCCTTGAAGTCGACCTGACCATCGCCCAGCGAGCGAAAGCGCCCGGCGCGCTCGGCCCAGGACGTATAGCCGCCGTAGACGCCCTGGCTCGCCGACGGGGTGAACTCGGCGTCCTTGACGTGAAACATGCGGATGCGCTCGCGGTAGCGGTCGAGAAAGCCGAGATAGTCGAGCTGCTGGAGCAGCAGGTGCGACGGGTCGTACAGGATATGGCAGCGCGGATGATGATCGACCGCCGCCAGAAAGCGCTCGAAGGTGGCGCCGTCGTGCAGATCCTCCCCCGGGTGGATCTCGAAGCACAGATCCACCCCGGCCGCCTCGTAAGCGTCGAGAATCGGCCGCCAGCGTTTGGCGAGCTCGGCAAAGCCCTCCTCGACCAGCCCCGGCGGGCGCTGCGGCCAGGGGTAGAGAAACGGCCACAGAAGCGCCCCGGAAAACGTGCCCACGGCAGCAAGCCCCAGGTTGGCGCTGGCGCGGGCGGCGAGCATGAGCTGCTCCACCGCCCAGGCCTGGCGGGCGTGCGGGTCGCCGTGCAGGTGCGCGGGGGCGAAGCCGTCGAAGAGACTGTCGTAGGTGGGGTGCACCGCGACCAGTTGGCCCTGCAGATGACACGAAAGCTCGCTGATCGAGAGCCCGTGGCGGGCAAGCGTCGCCTTGATCTCGCGGCAGTAGTCGGGCTCATGGGCGGCGCGCTCGAGATCGATCAGCCGCGTGTCCCAGCTCGGAATCTGCACCGCCTTGAACCCCAGGGACGCCGCCCAACCGGCGATGGCATCGAGGGTATCGAAGGGCGGCTCGTCGCTTGCGTACTGCGCTAGAAAGAGGGCGGGACCCTTGATGGTCTTCATGGGTTCTCCTGACGCGTTGTCGTTGTAATCGTCGTTGTGATTGTCGTTATGAAAGTCAGACTCGAGAGCCCAATGTAATGGATTACATTGCAGCAAAGCGATGGGAAACGGTCAAGCGGGCGCGATGCGGCCACGCTGTACCTGAAAATCGACAAGCCAATGATTCAATGAGGATATACGGATAGCCGCAAGCAAACCTCAGCGACCAAAGTATGAAGAAAAAGCGCCCCAAAACGGCCATCGCCAGATATTTCTGATACGCGGCGCTGTCTTTTTCGATCCGATGATGTAATCGTTTACAATCGTGATGGCCGCGATATGCGCCACGAAGACGTTACCGTCGCCGCCTGCCGCGCTAAGCTAGCGCCCCTTCAACCCAGATGCCCTGCCATGAGTACGATCAAGGAAGTCGCAAGCGCTGCCGGCTGCTCCACCGCCACGGTGTCGCGCGCACTGGCCACCCCGGACAAGGTGAGCGAGGCGACCCGCGCCCGGGTCGCCCGCGCCATCGCCGAGGTGGGCTACACCCCCAACGGCGCCGCGCGCAGCCTGCGCCGGCGCGAGTCGCGCACCATCGTGGCGCTGCTGCCGGATATCTCGAACCCGTTCTTCTCCGAGATCATCAACGGCATCGAGGACGTCGCCCACCAGGCCGGCTACCGGGTGCTGATCGGCGACTGCGAACGCGATCCGGCCCGCGCCGGCGCCTACTTCGACCTGCTGCCCGCCAACCAGGCCGACGGCGTGCTGCTGCTCACCGCCGACGTGCCGCCCGCCCTGCTCGACGACGCCCGCCGCCGCGGGCGTTTTCCGCTGGTCATGGCCTGCGAGTTCTTCGATGACCGGGACCTGCCCACGGTCACGGTGGACAACTACCGCGCCGCCGGCCAGGCGATCGACTACCTGGTCGCCCTCGGCCATCGCCGTATCGCCACGCTCACGGGGCCGGTCCACAACCCGATCTGCCGCGAACGCGAGCGCGGTGTGAGCGACACGCTCGCCGCCCACGGCCTCGCGGGCGGCGCGCAGACCCTGGCCGGCGACTTCGGCGTCCACTCCGGCCATACCCAGGGGCTTGCGCTGCTGACGCCGTCGCACACCCGCCCGACGGCGATCTTCTGCCACAGCGACGAAATGGCCATCGGCGTGCTCAAGGCCGCGCGCCAGCTAGGCCTCGAGGTGCCGCGCGACGTGTCGATCATCGGCTTCGACGACATTCGCCTGAGCGAGTACTGCGACCCGGAGCTGACCACCATCAGCCAGCCCCGGGCGCAGATCGGCCAGGCCGCGATGCGCCTGCTGCTGGGGCTGATCCGCGATGAGCCGGTCGAGCGCCAGCAGGTGCTGGAGACCCGGCTGATCGTGCGCCAGAGCACCGGGC
>NZ_JAMZBD010000105.1:0-8221 GCF_024158685.1 Halomonas sp. 707D4
GTCTACTACAGCTCGTTGATCTTGCTGTTCGGTGCGGCCTTCACCCGCTCGCTGCTGGTTCGCCGCGGCAGGGCGATCGTTCCGCGCAACAGTGCCGTACGCATCAAGCACGAGTTCATCAAGGAGTTCAAGGAGGCGGACATGGCCACCAAGAGCGTACGGGCGCTGGTGAGCGGCAAGGTGCAGGGCGTGAACTTTCGCAGTGCCACCCGTGAGAAAGCGCTTGCCTCCGGCGTCAGTGGCTATGCCAAGAACCTGGCCGATGGCCGGGTCGAAGTGCTGATGTGTGGCGAGGAAGCGGCCGTCAAGACCCTCTGCGACTGGCTGCACGAGGGTCCGCAGAGTGCGCGCGTCACGGACGTGAACCTCGAGGAGGTCCGCGAGGCCCACGTGCCGGAAAGCTTCACCACGGCGTGAGAGCGATACCCCGCCGTGGCGAATGGCTTCAGGCGGGGGTGTCGAAGGAGGCGATGTTCTCGGCGGTCAGTCGCACGATGTTCTGGCGCGCCTCCGGCGTGATCCAGGCGTTGTGCGGGGTAACGACGAGATTGAGCGCTTCGTTCGCGGCCAGCGCATCCAGAAGCGCATGACCCTCCCGGGGCGGCTCTTCGGGAAGCACGTCCACTGCCAGCCCGCCGATGCGGCCTTCGCGCAGCGCGGCAAGCGCGGCGTGCTCGTCGATGATACCACCCCGCGCGCAGTTGACCAGCAGCAGCGACGGCTTGGCCCGTGCGAGACGCCGTTCGTCGATCAAGTGGCGAGTCGCGTCGTTGAGCGGGCAATGCAGGCTGATCACATCGGCGTCTGGCAGCAGATCGTCGAGGCTTGCGCGATCATCACGCTGCTCGGCGCCGGAGCGGGCGGCGAAGACGACGTTCATGCCGAAGGCCTCGGCCAGGCGCGCCACTTCGGAGCCCAGCTCCCCCTGGCCGACCATGACCAGGGTCTTGCCGGCGAGTTGCAGGGTAGGGTACTGCTGCAGGCAGAAGAACGCGCTCTTCTGCCAGGCGCCGGCGGCCACCTCCTGCTGATAGCGGGGCAGGCGCGCGGCGAGTGTGAGCATCAGCATCATGGTGTGCTGCGATACGCTCGCGGTGCCGTAGGCGGTCACGTTCTTCACCGCGATCCCGTTGGCCCTGGCGGCGTCGAGATCGACGTTGTTCAGGCCCGTCGCCATCACGCAGATCAGGCGCAGCCTGGGCAAGGCGTCCAGCAGCTCGCGACTCAACACCACCTTGTTGACCAGGGCCACCTCGGCGTCCTCGAGCCGCTCGAAGGCCTGCTCCGGTGTGGTCTGGTCGTGGATCACGAGTGACGAGACACACGCGCGAATCGGGGTGAAATCGATATCCGGACCCATGCTCTGGGCGTCGAGCATCACGGCGTTTGGCATTGAGCGTTCTCCATCAGCGGCACTGGCCGCTTGGCCTTGCCCGTCGGGGGGCACAAAAGGGTATAATGCGTTGCTTTGTCGACCGCAGTCTTGGAATTTATTTCGGCAGGCCACATATTCTCACGGCCCAACGCCGTTGGGATGTTCACTGTCCTGTTGGAGTCGAGCTTTTCAGGAGCCATCAACATGCCCATCTATGAGTACGAGTGCAAGGCCTGCGGCCATCGCATGGAAAAATTGCAGAAGATCAGCGCCGACCCGCTGAGAGAGTGTCCCGCCTGTCAGAAGCAGGACCTCGAGCGTCTGGTCTCGGCGGCAGGCTTTCGCCTGGCGGGCGGCGGCTGGTACGAAACCGATTTCAAGACCGGGGGCAAGAAGAATCTGGCGGCGGACAGCGCCCCCTCGGCCCCGGCCGGCGGTACCTCGAAGGATGGCGGTGCCGCGCCGACAAGTAGCTCTTCACCGAATAAAGGGGCCGCGGCCTGACCACGACCCCTTTATCGTCACGTAACAAAACAGGATGAGACATGCGCAGTCATTATTGCGGCCAGCTTAACGAAACCTTGGTGGATCAAACGGTCACCGTCTGCGGGTGGGTACACCGTCGGCGCGACCACGGTGGCGTCATTTTCCTCGACATGCGCGACCGCGATGGTATCGCCCAGTTCGTGGTCGACCCGGACACCGCCGACGCCTTCGCCACCGCCGACCGCGCTCGTAACGAGTACGTTCTACGCATCACCGGCCGCGTTCGTCTGCGCCCGGAAGGCACTCAGAACCCGAACATGCCCACCGGCATGATCGAGATCCTGGCCAAGGACGTCGAGGTCCTCAACACCGCCGCCACGCCGCCGTTCCAGCTCGACGAGCACGGCAAGGTCGGCGAGGAAGTGCGCCTCAAGCACCGCTACATCGATTTGCGCCGTCCGGACATGATCGAGAAGCTGCGCCTGCGCTCGCGCATCTCCCACAGCGTGCGCGCGTTTCTGGAAAACGAAGGCTTCCTCGATATCGAGACGCCGGTACTCACCCGGGCAACGCCGGAAGGCGCCCGCGATTACCTGGTGCCGAGCCGCACCCACGCCGGCGAGTTCTTCGCGCTGCCGCAGTCGCCGCAGCTGTTCAAGCAGCTTCTGATGGTCGCCGGCTTCGATCGCTACTACCAGATCGCCAAGTGCTTCCGCGACGAGGACCTGCGCGCCGACCGTCAGCCGGAATTCACCCAGATCGATATCGAGGCTTCCTTCGTCGAAGAGAGCGATATCATGGGCATCACTGAGGCGATGATCCAGAAGCTCTTCAAGGAAGTGCTCGACGTCGAATTCCCCGAATTCCCGCGCATGACCTGGCAGGAAGCCATGGACCGCTTCGGCTCCGACAAGCCGGATCTGCGCATTCCGCTCGAGCTGACCGACATCGACGACTTGATGAAGCAGGTCGACTTCAAGGTCTTCTCCGGCCCGGCCAATGCCGAAGACGGCCGCGTCGCCGCCCTCAAGGTGAAAGGCGGTGCCAGTCTCTCGCGCAAGGAGATCGACGAGTACACCAAGTTCGTCGGTATCTATGGCGCCAAGGGCCTGGCCTGGATCAAGGTCAACGAGCGCGCCAAGGGCCTTGAAGGCCTGCAGTCGCCGATCGTCAAGTTCATGGAGAACGTGGTCGAGGAGCTTCTCGATCGCGTCGGTGCCGAGGATGGCGACATCATCTTCTTCGGTGCGGACAAGACCCAGATCGTCAACGAGGCGATCGGCGCGCTGCGCGTCAAGCTGGGTGCGGATCTCGAGCTCTACACCCAGGCCTGGGCGCCGCTGTGGGTGGTCGACTTCCCGATGTTCGAAACCGACGGCAGCGGCCGTTTGAGCCCGCTCCACCACCCGTTCACCGCACCCTCCTGTTCGCCGGAAGAGCTCAAGGCCGACCCGGCCAAGGCGCTCTCGCGGGCGTATGACATGGTGCTCAACGGCACCGAGCTGGGTGGCGGCTCGATCCGTATCCACGACCAGACCATGCAGCGTAGCGTGTTCGAGATTCTCGGCATCGGTGAAGAAGAGGCCCAGGAGAAGTTCGGCTTCCTGCTCGACGCGCTCCAGTACGGCGCGCCGCCCCACGGCGGCCTGGCCTTCGGCCTCGACCGCCTGGTGATGCTGATGGCGGGCGCCAAGACCATTCGCGAAGTGATCGCCTTCCCGAAGACCCAGAGTGCGGCGTGTCTGATGACCGACGCCCCGGGCGAGGTCAGCCCAGAGCAGCTCAAGGAGCTCAACATCCGCCTGCGCCAGAAGGCCAAGGCCGATACCACCGGCGAGTAATCGCCGGCGGTTCTTCGAAACGGCTCTTCGAAACACCGACGCTCGCGTCGGTGTTTTTGTTTGAGCCGGCAGGCTTGCTTTGAAAGGATCCCCCATGGACGAACGACTCGCCATGCCCCGGCGCATCCTGGGCATCGACCCGGGCTCGCGCATCACCGGCTACGGCGTCATCGAGCTCTGCGGCACCAAGCCCGCCTACGTGGCCAGCGGCTGCATTCGTACGAGCGACGATGCCCTCGAGCAGCGCCTGGCCCAGATCTACGCGGGGCTTGCCGAGGTCATCGGCCTTCACCGGCCGACGGAAGTCTCCGTCGAGCGGGTGTTCATGGCCAAGAACGCCGATTCCGCCTTGAAGCTCGGCCAGGCACGCGGCGCGGCGCTGGTGTGCGTGGCCAACCACGGGCTGGGCATCGCCGAGTACGCCGCCCGCCAGATCAAGCAGGCGGTGACGGGCCAGGGCGGGGCGGACAAGACCCAGGTCCAGCACATGGTGACCGCCATTCTCACGCTGTCGGCCACTCCCCAGGCGGACGCCGCCGACGCCCTGGCGATCGCCCTGACCCACGCCTACGCGGGGCAGGGGTTCGATACCTCGGCTACCCGCACTGCGCGGCGACGCACGAGCGGGCGCTGGCGGCTCTGAGCCGCCCCGACCACTGGTCATGTGTACAGAGTCATCTTATAGTAGCCATCTGCCTGGTTCTGTACGCGCCAGCTAACCCTCTGTTTTATCGGTAATGGGGCATTCTATGATTGGTCGTTTGAGCGGCGCGCTGCTGGAGAAACATCCCCCTTGGGTGGTCATCGACGTGCACGGGGTCGGCTACGAGCTGGAAGCCTCCATGAACACCCTGGTCGCGCTTCCCGCTCTGGGGGAAAAGGTATCGCTCTATACCCACCTGACGATTCGCGACGACGCGCATCTGCTCTACGGCTTCGCCCGCGAGCACGAGCGCGCGCTTTTTCGCGCCTTGATCAAGGTCAACGGGGTGGGGCCCAAGCTCGCCCTGGCGATCCTTTCCGGCATGGACGAGGACGCCTTCATGCGCTGCGTGCGCGACGACGACAGCAAGGCGTTGACGAAACTCCCTGGCGTCGGCAAGAAGACCGCGGAGCGGTTGATCATCGAGATGCGCGACCGTTTCCCCGAATGGGACGCCGCCCACGCGCCGCTCGCCCTGGAAGCCGCCAACGGTCAACCCGCCCCGCGTAATAGCCTGGCGGATGCCGAAGCGGCACTGGTGAGCCTGGGCTACAAGCTCACCGAGGCCGCCAAGATGCTGGCCGATATCGATCCGCGCCAGAGTACCGAGGCGCTGATCAAGGCCGCCCTCACCAGGCGCATGGGAGGCTGAATGCAGCGTCTTCCAGCTTTACCTCTTCGCGCCTGCAAGCCCCCATTCTGCGAGTTCCCATGCTAGAACACGACCGGCTCATCGCCGCCGCCCCGGAGCAGGGCGAGGTACGCATCGACCACGCCATCCGTCCCAAGAAGCTCGCCGACTACATCGGCCAGCCGCGGGTGCGCGAGCAGCTCGAGATCTTCATCGGCGCGGCGCGCCTGCGCCAGGAGAGCCTGGATCATACCCTGGTGTTCGGCCCGCCGGGGCTCGGCAAGACCACGCTTGCCAACATCATCGCCACCGAAATGGGCGTGGGGCTCAAATCCACTTCCGGCCCGGTGCTCGAGCGCGCCGGCGACCTGGCCGCCATGCTCACCAATCTCGAGCCCGGCGACGTGCTGTTCATCGACGAGATCCACCGTCTTTCGCCGGTGGTCGAGGAGGTGCTCTATCCGGCGATGGAAGATTTCCAGCTCGACATCATGATCGGCGAGGGCCCGGCGGCGCGCTCGATCAAGCTGGACCTTCCGCGCTTCACGCTGGTCGGCGCCACCACCCGGGCGGGGCTTCTGACCTCGCCGCTGCGCGATCGCTTCGGTATCGTCCAGCGCCTGGAGTTCTACAACCTCGAGGAGCTCACCGAGATCGTCGCCCGCTCGGCGCGGCTGCTCGAGGTCGAGACCGACCATGACGGCGCCATCGAGGTGGCCAGGCGCTCGCGGGGCACGCCACGCATCGCCAACCGGCTGCTTCGCCGGGTACGCGACTACGCCGAGATCAAGGGCAACGGTGTCGTTAACGCCACGTTGGCGGACGCTGCGCTCAATATGCTAAACGTGGATCATCACGGGCTCGATCACATGGACCGCCGCTTGCTGCTGGCCATGATCGACAAGTTCGATGGCGGCCCGGTCGGGGTGGATTCCCTCTCGGCGGCGATCGGCGAGGAGCGCGACACCATCGAGGACGTGATCGAGCCCTACCTGATCCAGCAGGGGCTGATGATGCGCACCCCGCGCGGGCGCATGGTGACGCGCCAGGCGTGGCTGCATTTCGACCGCGTGCCCCACGAGCAGAGCGTCGACATGGAAGGGGAGCGGCGTCCATGAGCGCGACGTTCCAGATGCCCGTCCGGGTCTACATCGAGGACACCGATGCCGGGGGGATCGTCTACTATGTCAACTACCTGAAATTCATGGAGCGCGCCCGCAGCGAGTGGCTCAGGGAATGTGGCTTCGACCAGCAAACGCTGCTGGACGAGGGGACGCAGCTAGTGGTATACCGCTTGGCTTGTCACTACAGCAGGCCAGCTCGCCTGGACGACCAGCTCACGGTAGACGCCACGGTGGACAGCATCGGCCGCTGTCGCATGGTGTTCGAGCAGCGCGTTTGGCGCGAAGCGGAACTCCTGTGTCGTGCCACAGTCGAGATAGCCTGCTTGAACGGCCGGACGCTGCGCCCCAAGCCGTGGCCTTTCGACCTTGAGCGCTTGAGCGACGAGCGAGCCGTGCCATGAACCAACGCGGTCGCCACGCGGCCGACACGATGAACCCACTTGACCAATGCGCCTGGCGCCAACCGACCGATGAGGGCAACTGTGAACGATAACACCATGTCCATCCCCCACCTGATAATGAGTGCCAGCACCGTCGTGCAGCTGGTCATGCTACTGCTCGTGGTGGGGTCGATCCTCTCATGGGTGGTGATATTCCAGCGCAGCATCGCCGTGCGTCGCGCCAAGCGCGAATACAGCCAGTTCGAGGAGTCCTTCTGGTCCGGGGTGGACCTCAACGAGCTCTACCGCGAGATTCCCGCCGACGACCCGCGCCACGGCGCCGAGCACATCTTCCAGTCGGGTTTTCGCGAGTTCAACCGCCTGATGCCGAAGACCCGCAACGCCGACACCATTCTCGAAGGCGTACAGCGCAGCATGCGGGTGGCCTGGTCGCGGGAAGAGGATCGCCTGACTCAGCACCTCACGTTCCTCGCCACCGTCGCCTCGGCGAGCCCCTACATCGGCCTGTTCGGCACGGTCTGGGGCATCATGGGCTCGTTCCAGTCGCTCTCCATGTCCCAGCAGGCCACGCTCGCCACGGTTGCGCCCTGGATCGCGGAAGCGCTGATCGCCACCGCCATGGGCCTGTTCGCCGCGATCCCCGCGGTCATCTTCTACAACCGCCTCTCCAACGACGTCGGTCGCCTCCTGGGTAAATACGAGGACTTCGCCGAGGAGTTCCACGCCATCCTGCATCGCAATCTCCAGGGTCGCGACAGCAGCAAGAGCGCCGGCTAAGGGAGTTCGCCATGCACGGTCCATTTCACCGCGGCGGCGGCAAGAAACCGATGGGGGAGATCAACGTCGTTCCCTTCATCGACGTCATGCTAGTCTTGCTGGTGATCTTCATGATCACCGCCCCCATGCTGACCCAGGGTGTGCAGGTCGACCTTCCGCAGGTCAGCTCGGAACCCCTGGACAACGATAACGACAACGACCCGATCATCATCTCCGTCGACAGCGAAGGCAGCTACTACGTCACCCTTGGCGAAGACACCACGGCGGTCACTCTCGACGAGATGTCCGAGCGGGTGGTGGCGATTCTCGGTCGCCAGCCCAATACGCCGGTCATGGTGCGCGGCGATCGCAACGTCCAGTACGGGCAGATCGTGGTGCTGATGAGCACGCTGCAACGCTCCGGTGTCGCCAATGTCGGGCTTCTTTCCGAGCCGCCGCAGGATGGGTAAAGGGAATCTTTCTATGCCCCAGGACTCTTCCCGCGACCCGCAGGACGTCGGCTACGGCTGGCCGACGATTCTGGCCATCGGCGTGCACGTGCTGATCGTGGCCTTCAGCCTGATCAGCCTGCCGACCCGTACCGAGGAGCCGGATACCACCTCGATCGTGCAGGCGACCTTCGTCAGTACCGAGACCTTCACCGACCAGGCCCAGCAGGCAAGCGAACAGCAGGCGGCCCTGCAGGCCGGCGCCCAGGCAGAAGAGCCGCCACCGGAGCCTGCGCCGGAACCTCCTGCCCCGCAGGAGGATACCCAGGCGCAAGCCGAGGCGGCAGCGCGTGCCGAAGCCGAAGCCCAGGCCGCTCAGGAGCGCGAGCGCGCCCTCGAAGAGGCCCAGGCCGAGGCGCAGCGCCGCGAGCAGGAGGCCGAGCGCCAAGCCGAAG
>NZ_JAMZBD010000106.1:0-8212 GCF_024158685.1 Halomonas sp. 707D4
GAAGGAGGCGGGCCTCGAGCGTAAAAAACTCGAAAGTGCCATCGAGGGCCTGCGCGGCGGCGCGAGCGTCGATGACGCCAACGCCGAGGATCAGCGCGAGGCGCTCGACAAGTACACCCTCGATCTCACCCAGCGGGCGCTGGACGGCAAGCTCGACCCGGTGATCGGCCGCGACGACGAGATTCGCCGCACCATCCAGGTGCTCCAGCGGCGCACCAAGAACAACCCGGTGCTGATCGGCGAGCCCGGTGTGGGCAAGACTGCTATCGTGGAAGGCCTCGCCCAGCGCATCGTCAACGGCGAAGTGCCGGAAGGCCTCAAGGACAAGCGCGTGCTGTCGCTGGACATGGGCTCCTTGCTCGCCGGCGCCAAGTTTCGCGGCGAGTTCGAGGAGCGCCTGAAGGCGGTGCTCAAGGAGCTTGCCCAGGAAGAGGGCCGGGTGATCCTGTTCATCGACGAGCTGCATACCATGGTCGGCGCCGGCAAGGCCGAGGGCGCGATGGACGCGGGCAACATGCTCAAGCCCGCCCTGGCTCGCGGCGAGCTGCACTGCGTGGGCGCGACGACCCTCGACGAGTACCGTCAGTACATCGAGAAGGACGCCGCACTCGAGCGCCGCTTCCAGAAGGTGCTGGTCGACGAGCCGTCAGAAGAGGATACCGTGGCGATCCTGCGCGGCCTGAAGGAGCGCTACGAGGTGCACCACGGTGTGGCGATCACCGATTCCGCGATCATCGCGGCGGCCAAGCTTTCGACCCGCTACATCACCGACCGCCAGCTGCCGGACAAGGCGATCGACCTGATCGACGAGGCCGCTTCGCGCATTCGCATGGAGCTCGACTCAAAGCCCGAAGAGATGGACCGCCTCGACCGGCGCCTGATCCAGCTCAAGATGGAGCGCGAGGCGCTCAAGAAGGAGACCGACGAGGCGACGAAGAAACGCCTCGAGGCACTGAACGACCACATTCATGAACTCGAGCGCGAGTACGCCGACCTCGATGAGATCTGGAAGGCCGAGAAGGCCAGCATCCAGGGGGCGGCCCAGTTCAAGGCGGAGCTCGAGCAGGCGCGCACGGACCTCGAACAGGCCCGCCGCCAGGGCGATCTCGGCCGCATGTCGGAGATCCAGTACGGCCGGATTCCCGAGCTCGAGAAGAAGATTCTGGAGAGCGGCGAGGGCGAGGCGGATACCGCCAGCCACCAGCTCCTGCGCTCCAACGTCACCGAGGAGGAGATCGCCGAAGTGGTGTCGCGCTGGACCGGCATTCCGGTCTCGAAGATGCTCGAAGGCGAGCGCGACAAGCTCTTGCGCATGGAAGAGGCGCTGCACGAGCGGGTCATCGGCCAGGATGAGGCGGTCGAGGCGGTGGCCAACGCGGTGCGCCGCTCCCGGGCCGGGCTTGCCGACCCGAACCGGCCCAACGGCTCGTTTCTGTTCCTCGGCCCGACCGGGGTGGGCAAGACCGAGCTTTGCAAGTCGTTGGCCAACTTCCTCTTCGATACCGAAGAAGCGATGGTGCGCATCGACATGTCCGAGTTCATGGAGAAGCACTCCGTGGCGCGGCTGATCGGCGCGCCTCCCGGCTACGTCGGCTTCGAGCAGGGCGGCTACCTGACCGAGGCCGTGCGTCGCAAGCCCTACTCGGTGCTGCTGCTCGACGAGGTGGAGAAGGCCCACCCGGACGTGTTCAACATCCTCTTGCAGGTGCTCGAGGATGGGCGGCTGACCGACGGCCAGGGCCGCACGGTGGATTTCCGCAACACCGTGATCGTGATGACCTCGAACATGGGCTCGGACATCATCCAGCGCATGGGGGGTGAAAGCGGCGACGACGCGGGCTACGAGGCGATGCGTAGCGCGGTGATGGAAGTGGTGGGCAATCACTTCCGCCCGGAGCTGATCAACCGCATCGACGAAGTGGTGGTGTTCCACGCCCTCGGCCAGGAGCAGATCCAGGCGATCGCCTCGATCCAGCTCGAGCGCCTGAAGGCACGCCTCGCCGAGCACGGCCTGAGCCTTGCGATCAGCGACGAGGCCATGGCGCAGCTCGCGGTGGTCGGCTTCGATCCGGTGTTCGGGGCGCGCCCGCTCAAGCGCGCGATCCAGAGCCGCATCGAGAACCCGCTGGCCCAGGACCTGCTCGCCGGCAAGTACGCCCCGGGTGACACCGTGCATATTCGCGCCGAAGAGGATCATCTGGTCTTTGGCTGATCGCGCCGCTGTACCTGATCAGGCCCGCCGCTTTGCGGCGGGCTTTTTTGTGCGTGCCCGCGCCCGCCGGTTCTATCGTTGGTATATCGTTATGCACGATGCGCTGTTCAAAGGCCCGCGCCTGTGGTTGACAGCTTCAAGGCGTTAATGGAACCTTAGGGGTTCCTGATTTGCGGACGCGGAATCCACGGGTAACCCCCCATCCCCGCGTGAAGGGTAGGCCTTGTTTGCCTCTACCCGCCGAAGGACTTCCGGGCCCAGGTCAACCGCCTGGCCTGGCCAATGCCCCGACGCGGTGAACCGCCGCGATAAGGAAGCGGCTTTCTGGCCTTTTCCGATGAGAGTGCAGGCCCCAACCGGGCCGTATGCCAGGGTTTGGCATCAGGTGTCGGCACCGCCGGCAGCGGCATACCGCCGCACTCGACCCCGCAGAACGCTGCGGATCGCACTCGAGACCTCCAGGGGAGAATTACTGTGGAATTGCTTTCCGGCGCAGACATGATCGCCCGCTTCTTGAAAGACGAGGGCGTTGAGTACATCTATGGGTATCCGGGCGGGGCCGCGCTGCATATTTATGACGCGCTCTTCCGCCAGGACGACGTCAAGCACATCCTGGTGCGCCACGAGCAGGCCGCGACCCACGCCGCCGACGGCTATGCGCGCGCCTCCGGCAAGCCCGGCGTGGTGCTCGTCACCTCCGGGCCCGGCGCGACCAACGCCGTGACCGGGATCGCCACCGCCTACATGGACTCCATCCCGATGGTGGTGCTGTGTGGCCAGGTCATGAGCCACCTGATCGGCGACGACGCCTTCCAGGAAACCGACATCGTCGGCGTGACCCGCCCGATCGTGAAGCACAGCTTCTCGATCCGTCACCCGAGCGAAATTCCGGAAGTGCTGAAAAAGGCCTTCTACCTCGCCTCGACCGGCCGGCCCGGCCCGGTGGTGGTCGATATCCCGAAGGACATGACCGCCCCCACCGAGCGCTACGAGTACGTGTACCCGAAAAAGGTCAAGCTGCGCTCCTACAACCCGGTGACCCGCGGCCATACCGGCCAGATCAAGAAGGCCGTCGAGCTGATGCTCAAGGCCAAGCGCCCGGTGTTCTACACCGGCGGTGGCGTGGTCACCGGCCGTGCCAGCGAAGGCCTTTCTGATCTGGTCAAGAAGCTCGGCTTTCCGATCACCACCACGCTCATGGGCATCGGTGCCTACCCGCAAAGCGACAAGCAGTGCCTCGGATGGCTCGGCATGCACGGCTCCTATGAGTCCAACATGGCCATGCACCACGCGGACCTGATCATCGCCATCGGCGCGCGCTTCGACGACCGGGTGACCAACAACACCTCGAAGTTCTGCCCCACGGCGAAGATCATCCACGTCGACGTCGATCCGAGCTCTGTCTCCAAGACCGTGCGCGCGGACGTACCGATCGTCGGCCCCGCCGGCAGCGTCATCGACGAGATGATCAGCCTGGTGCAGGGGCGCACGGTGGAGAACGCAGGTGCGCTCACCGAGTGGTGGGAGAAGATCGACGGCTGGCGCGGGGAGCGTGAAGGCAAGCTTTATGAGCCCTCGAAAACCGGCGAGGCGCTCAAGCCCCAGGAAGTGGTCGAGGCGGTCTGCCGCGTGACCCGGGGCGAGGCGTTCGTCACCACCGACGTTGGCCAGCACCAGATGTTCGCCGCCCAGTACTACAAGTTCGACAAGCCCAATCGGCTGATCACCTCCGGCGGGCTGGGCACCATGGGCTTCGGCTTCCCGGCGGCGATGGGCGTGAAGATGAGCTACCCCGACGACGACGTGGTGTGCATCACCGGCGAAGGCAGCTTCCAGATGATGATGCAGGAGCTCTCGACCTGTAAGCAGTACGGGGTGGGAGTGAAGATCGTCAACCTGAACAACCAGTCGCTCGGCATGGTGCGCCAGTGGCAGGACTTGAACTACAAGTCGCGCCACGCCCACTCCTACATGGAGTCCCTGCCGGACTTTCACATGCTGATCGAGGCCTACGGCTTCACCGCGATCACCGTGACCACGAAAGAGGAGCTGGAACCTGCGCTCGAGCGGGCGTTCGCCGACAAGCACGAGCTGGTCTTTCTCGACATCAAGGTCGATCCCTTCGAGCACGTCTATCCGATGCAAGTGCCGCTCGGCGCAATGCGTGACATGCTGCTGTCCAAAACGGAGCGTACCTGATGCGACATATCATCTCGATTCTGCTGGAAAACGAACCGGGTGCGCTGTCACGAGTGGTCGGCCTGTTCTCCCAGCGTAACTACAACATCGAAACCCTCAACGTCGCCCCGACCGAGGATCCGTCACTGTCGCGCCTGACGGTCACCACCATTGGCGACGATCGGGTGATCGAGCAGATCACCAAGCACCTCAACAAGCTGATCGACGTGGTCAAACTGGTCGATCTGACCGAGGGCAACCACATCGAGCGCGAGCTGATGCTGGTCAAGGTGAAGGCGCTGGGGGCGGCCCGCGACGAGGTCAAGCGCACCGTGGACATCTTCCGCGCGCAGATCGTCGACGTCACGCCGAGCCTCTACACCGTGCAGATCACCGGCGACGCCGCCAAGCTCGATGCCTTCCTGCAGGCCATGGCGCCGGTGGGCATTCTCGAAGTGGCGCGCACCGGGGTCTCCGGCATCGCCCGCGGCGACAAGGTGCTGTCGCTCTAAGTCAAAACGCTCGCGACTGGCCGCCCTTCGGGGCGGCTTTTTTGTGGGCGCACGGCACAAAAGCGCTCAGCGCTCGCTGACCGTGGCCCAGAACGCGTCGATCATCGGCGTCTTGAGCCGCCGGTTGAGCACGCACAGCCCGACATCGTAGTGGGGCAGCTCGGGTTTCACCGAAAGCACCTGCACGCGCTCGGCGAGCGGGCTGTTCTCCAGCACGATCCTGGGCACCACGCCCACGCCGAAGCCCAGCCCCACCATGCTGACGATCGCCTCGTGACCGGCCACCTGGGCGTAGATGCGCGGCGCCACGCCCATCGCCTTGAACCAGGTGTTGGCGTACTCGCGCGAAAGCCCGGCTTCCGAGAGGATCATCGGCACCCGGCGCCACTGCTCGGCGGTGGAGCTCTCCGGCGCCTCGGGCAGCCAGTCGTAGGGCTGGGTGGGGGCGATGAACAGAAGCGGCGAGCGGGTGAGCGACTTGAAGGTGAGGGCCGTAGGGGGAATGCGCGGGCGCGGGGTGATCGCCATGTCGTCCTGACCTTCGAGCACGCGGGCCATCGCTTCGGCGGGGTCGCCGGTGTGCAGCTTGAGTTCGATGCCGGGGTGGCGCAGGCGCACGTCGCTCAGGAGTTCGTAGAGAAAGCTGTAGCTGGCGGTCACCGAGCAGTAGATGCTGATCTCGCCGTGAAGCTCCGTGGCATCTGCCGCGAGGGTCCGCTTTTGCAGCTCCCACTGCTCCAGAGTCTCCTGGGCGTAGCGCAGGAAGGTTTCACCCTGGGGCGTCACGGTGACGTGGCGATTGTCACGCTCGAACAGCCGCGTGCCGAGTTCGCTCTCGAGCTGGCGGATCGAGCGGCTCAACGTCGAAGGGCTGAGATGGCAAAGCTCGCTGGCACGGCCGAAGTGACGCGTCTCGCCCAGGGTCAGCGCATGTTTGAGCAGGCGAAAATCCATTCGGGTCTCTACGTTTCATTATGTGAAATAGTGTCTTGCAAATATAGCGTTTTACGCAACGAGACGGTAGGCGTAGAGTCTTCTTCAACGCCGCATCCTAGCGCCGCACGAGATGGCGCAGGTGGCCGTCAACGCTGACACTGCGACAACGATACCGCTCGTTCACGATTTCTGGAGACGCACCATGCACGTTTACTACGACAAAGATTGCGACCTGTCCCTGATCCAGGCCAAGAAGGTCACGATCGTCGGCTACGGCTCCCAGGGCCACGCCCACGCCAACAACCTGAAAGAGTCCGGTGTCGACGTGACCGTGGCGCTGCGCAAGGGCTCTTCCTCCGCCGCCAAGGCGGAAGCCGCGGGCCTCAAGGTGGCAAGCGTGCCGGAAGCGTGCAAGAGCGCCGACGTGGTGATGATCCTCGCCCCGGACGAGAACCAGAAAACCATCTACGAAAACGAAGTGGAGCCGAACCTGAAAGAGGGCGCCACCCTCGCTTTCGCCCACGGCTTCAACATCCACTACAACCAGATCGAGCCGCGCAAGGATCTCGACGTCATCATGATCGCGCCGAAGGCGCCGGGCCACACCGTGCGCTCCGAGTTCGTCAAGGGTGGCGGCATTCCGGACCTGATCGCGATCCACCAGGACGCCTCGGGCAACGCCAAGGAGCTCGCGCTCTCTTACGCAGCCGGCGTCGGCGGCGGCCGCAGCGGCATCATCGAGACCACCTTCAAGGACGAGACCGAAACCGATCTGTTCGGCGAGCAGGCGGTCCTCTGCGGCGGCGCCGTCGAGCTGGTCAAGGCCGGCTTCGAGACCCTGACCGAAGCGGGCTACGCGCCGGAAATGGCCTACTTCGAGTGCCTGCACGAGCTCAAGCTGATCGTCGATCTCATGTACGAAGGCGGCATCGCCAATATGAACTACTCGATCTCCAACAATGCGGAGTACGGCGAGTACGTGACCGGTCAGGAAGTCATCAACGATCAGTCCCGTGCCGCGATGCGCAACGCCCTCAAGCGCATCCAGACCGGCGAGTACGCCAAGATGTTCATCAGCGAAGGCAACAGCAACTATCCGTCGATGACCGCGCGTCGCCGCCTGAACGCCGAGCACGAGATCGAGCAGGTCGGTGCCAAGCTTCGCGGCATGATGCCGTGGATCGCCGCCAACCAGCTGGTCGACAAGAGCAAGAACTGATCCCGTCGATCGGGTGGCAGTGAAGAAGCGGGGTGCGTCGATCGCACCCCGCTTTGCGTTGTGCCGGCGCGCCGATAGCCATGGTCGCGGCCTGGGTAGCGTGTAGAATGAAACTCTGTCACTCACGACTTCACCCAAGGGACGACGAACATGACTCAGGATGCGCGCGATCAAGAGCCCGGCCATACGCCGCCGCCTTACAATCCTCACAACGACACCGACTCGGTCAGCAACGAGGATCTCGCCACGGCGTTCCTGCGCGAGACCGAAGTCGTCGAGGAGGCGGTGGAGGATGGCAAGAAGATCCGCCGCAAGGGGATCTACCTGCTGCCCAACCTGTTCACCACCTCCGCGCTCTTCTCGGGGTTCTTCGCCGTGGTCGCCGGCATCAACGGTGAGTTCAGCGCCGCCGCCGTCGCCATCTTCATCGCCATGGTGCTCGATGGCCTCGACGGGCGCGTGGCGCGCATGACCAACACCCAGAGCGCCTTCGGGGCGGAATACGACAGCCTCGCGGACATGATCTCGTTTGGCATGGCGCCGGCGCTGGTGGCGTTCACCTGGATTCTGCAGGACATCGGCAAGACCGGGTGGGTCGTTGCCTTTCTGTACGTCGCTTGCGCCGCGCTGCGCCTGGCACGCTTCAACGTGCAGATCGGCAGCACCGACAAGAAGTGGTTCATCGGCCTGCCCAGCCCGTCGGCGGCTGCGGTGGTGGCGGCCAGCGTCTGGACCTTCCACAGCTTCGATGCCGATGCCTTCGGCTTCAAGCTGCTGATGCTGGTAGTGGTCGGCGCGGCGGGCATTCTGATGGTCAGCAACATTCGCTACTACAGCTTCAAGGACCTCGACTTCAAGAAGCCGGTGCCCTTCGTGGTACTCCTTGCCGTGGTGCTCGGGTTCGTGATGATCTCCGTGGAGCCTTCGGTCATGCTGCTGCTGCTGTTCGGCGCCTACGTGCTCTCCGGCCCCATCTACGCCGGCATGCGCAAGGCCAAGCGTACCGGCGAAGCGACCAGGCCTTGAATGCTTCGGTACTTGCGTGATCTTTTCTGAAAAAAGCCCTTGCACTCCCGGCGGCGAATCCGTAAAGTACGCATCCGCTGCCGGGGACGCCCAGCGTCGCCAGCGGTGAAGAAGGTGAAAACCTTCGGT
>NZ_JAMZBD010000107.1:0-8139 GCF_024158685.1 Halomonas sp. 707D4
CTATGACCGCTTCGTGATCGAAAGCCCCGCCGCCGGGGCGCTGATCGCCGGGGCCACCACGCCGGTCGAGGTGCGCATCGAGCCGCCGCTGCGAGACGATCACCGTGTCCAGCTGCGGGTCAACGGTGAGCTCAGCCAATCGGCCCTGCACAGCAGCGCGTTCTGGCTGGCGGGGCTTTCCGGTGGCCGCCACCGCCTGCAGGCGGAACTGGTCGACGGCCAGGGACGGGTGCAACATCGCACCGAAGCGGTGAGCATCGAGGTCATCGCTCGCTAGCTTGCACTTTTTTGGTGCATCATGAGGCCTCGGTACCGGCTATCGCGCTTCATCGCGCACCGTGTGGGTGGGCGCGCATGCCTTAAAGCCGTGCAGGGCGGGCCCGATGGACAGTTGGCGCGCTTCTTGCAATTTCCCTTCCAGCGACGAAGCGTCACGCCAATGGCGGTGGCCCTTCAGGACACGCCATGTCTTTTCAGGACACGCCATGTATCAGCGTTTAATCGAACACCTCACCACGGCGGTTCTGCTGCTCGATGGGGAGCTGCGGGTCTGCTGGATGAACCCGGCCGCCGAAGCGCTGCTGGCGGTGAGCATCAGCCGCGTGCAGGGCTCGAGCCTGGATACGCTCCTGGGCTGCAGCGAAAGCATCGATACGGTGCTGGCCAAGGCGCGCGACGCCTTCCACCCCTACACCCAGCGCGAGGCGCGCATCACGTCGCTCAGCGGCGAACCGCTGACCGTGGACTACACGGTCACGCCGCTGTCGCCCAGCGAGCTGCTGCTGGAGGTGGAGCCGCGCGACCGGCTGATGCAGATCTCGCGGGAAGAGGCGCTGACAACCCGCCAGGAGACGATCAAGGTGCTGGCCCGGGGCCTGGCCCATGAGGTGAAGAACCCGCTCGGCGGCATTCGCGGCGCCGCCCAGCTGCTCGAGCGTGACCTGGCCGACCCGGCGCTGCAGGAGTACACCCGTATCATCGTCGAGGAGGTCGACCGCCTGAAGGACCTGGTGGATTCCATGCTCGGCCCCAACCGCATCGTCAAGCACGCGCCGGTCAATATCCACAAGGTGCTGGAGCGGGTGCGCGCGCTGCTGCTGGCAGAGCATCCCCATGTCACCATCAACCGCGACTACGACCCCAGCCTGCCGGATCTCTCCGGCGACGAAGCCCAGATGATCCAGGCGGTATTGAACGTGGCGCGCAACGCCGTGCAGGCGATGACCGAAGCCACGACCGAGGCGCCGGAGCTGGTGCTGCGCACCCGCGCCCGGCGCCAGTTCACCCTCGGCGCCGAGCGTCACCGCCTGGTCAGCGAAGTGGGGCTGATCGACAACGGCCCCGGCATCCCCGAGGCGCTGCGCGAGACGCTGTTCTACCCCATGGTCTCCGGGCGCGCCGAGGGCAGCGGTCTGGGACTCTCCATCGCCCAGTCGATCCTGCACCAGCACCACGGGCTGATCGAGTGCGACTCGCGCCCGGGGCATACCGAGTTCCGTTTACTGATTCCGTTAGTCATCCCTCTTGCCGGAGAAGCGACATGACCGAGACGACACGAACCGATGTTTCACGGGTGGTCATCGTCGACGATGATCGCGCCATTCGCTGGGTGCTCGAGCGCGCCCTGGCCCAGCCGGATCTCGAGGTCGAGTGCATCGAGCGCGCCGATACGGCCCTCGAGCGTCTGCTGAGCGATCCGCCGCAGGTGCTGGTGACCGATATCCGCATGCCGGGCATCGACGGGCTCGACCTGATGTCGCGGGTGCGCGAGGCGCATCCGGATCTGCCGGTCATCGTGATGACCGCCCATTCGGATCTCGACAGCGCCGTGGCCTCCTACCAGGGCGGCGCCTTCGAGTACCTGCCCAAGCCCTTCGATGTCGACGAGGCGCTGGCGTTGGTGCGTCGCGCGGTGGCCCACGCCCGCGAACGCCAGCGCCCGGTCAGCGTGCCGGAGGGGCTCAACGCCGAGATCATCGGCGAGGCGCCGGCCATGCAGGAGGTGTTTCGCGCCATCGGCCGCCTGTCGCATTCGCACATCACGGTGCTGATCAACGGCGAATCCGGCACCGGCAAGGAGCGCGTTGCCCAGGCGCTACACCAGCACAGCCCGCGGGCGGGCAAGCCGTTCATCGCGCTCAACATGGCGGCGATCCCCCGCGATCTGATCGAATCCGAGCTGTTCGGCCACGAGAAGGGCGCCTTCACCGGCGCCGGCGCCCAGCGTCAGGGCCGCTTCGAGCAGGCCAACGGCGGAACGCTGTTTCTCGACGAGATCGGTGACATGCCGGCGGAGACCCAGACGCGGCTTCTGCGCGTGCTGGCCGACGGCGAGTTCTACCGGGTGGGCGGACACACCTCGGTGAAGGTGGACGTGCGCATCATCGCCGCCACCCACCAGAACCTGGAATCGCTGGTCGCGGAGGGGCGCTTTCGCGAGGATCTCTTCCACCGTCTGAACGTGATTCGCGTGCACCTGCCCCGGCTTGCCGAGCGCCGCGAGGACATTCCGCGGCTGACGCGGCACTTTCTCGCCGAGGCGGCCAAGGAGCTTGCCACCGACGTCAAGGTGCTCACCCAGGCCGCCGAGACGCATCTCACCAAGCTGCCCTGGCCCGGCAACGTGCGCCAGCTCGAGAACATCTGCCGCTGGCTGACGGTGATGGCGTCGGGGCGTGAAATCCTGATCGAGGACCTGCCGCCGGAACTGCGCACCCTCGGCGCTTCGCCGGAAGGCACCCATGGCGACTGGCGCACCGCCTTTCGCGGCTGGGCGGACCACGCCCTGGCCGAAGGCCATACCCATCTACTGGAAGAGGCCGTGCCGGATTTCGAGCGCATCCTGATCGAAACCGCGCTCAAGCATACCGGCGGACGCAAGGGCGAAGCCGCCGAACTGCTGGGGTGGGGGCGCAACACGCTTACCCGCAAGCTCAAGACGCTGCTGCCGGCGCTGGCCGACGAGGCGTGACACCGCCATGAGCCAGACCCGGGTCTGGCTCATGGCGTCTGGCACAGTGCCAGAAAACGCTCGAAGTCGGCGAGAATGATCTCGAGGCTGTCGTGCAGGCGGTGGTCGTCGTCGACCATGCGAAGCGATAGCCGCTGGCGGCGGGCGTGCTCGATGACCGGCTCGCAGGCCACCACGTCGTCGCGCCAGCCGTGAATGATATGCGTATGCCGGGCTCTGATCGTGACCGTCGTTTCCGGGTAGTCCGGCATGCCCAGCGCCGGAGCGAGCAGGAAACAGCCCCGGACCGGGTGGCGCTGGCTCAGCGCCGCGCTCAAGAAACCGCCCAGACTCGACCCTGCCATGACGCAGCGGTCGGGGTCGTCGCCGCGCGCCTTTAGAGTCGCCACCAGATGCTCGAAGCGCGCCTGGTGGCTCGGCTGGTCGCGGTAGTCCATCACCACCGCCTCGCAATCGTCGCACTTCTCCACCACACCCTTGAGCGCCTGTACCTTGAGCGCCTGGGGGCCGCTTTCGAGGCCGTGGGAGAGATAGACGTGGGTCAGCATCAGTCCTCTGCCGCGTCCTGAACGACTCTGCCTCCCTGCTCGATATCGCGTCCCATTCCCTGGAACGTATTGCAGCCGCTTAGCATGAGAAGAGTCATCAACAGCGCAAAACCCAAAGCGATCGAGCGTTTCATTGGCGAGTACCTGTAGTGAGCGTCAAGCGAGAGAAGTCGCGCGGCACGGTGGAAGGACGCCGGCTGCCCTGTCCTTACTTTAGCCAGCAATGTGCGCTTTGGTAAGAGGAATTTATCGCCGCCCGCACGCAAAAAGGCGCCGGCATTGCCGGCGCCTCGTGTGCGTCTGCAGGAGGGTTGGTTGCTGCCGGAAGGCGCTTACGCCTCCTGGGACGGGATGAAGCGGGTCTTGGTGGCGCCCTCACGGTAGGTCATCTCGGAAGGTAGTTGAAGCATCTCCACCAGGGTGCCCCAGGGGGTGTGGAAGAACCACAGCTTGTTGCCCGGGCCGCTTTCGGCGTCGAAGCAGTCCTGGGGGCCATCGAACATCGTGGCGCCGGCGGCCTTCGCCGCGCGCCCCGCCGCCTCGATATCGTCGACGACGATGGAGAAGTGGGTCAAGCCCAGCGAGCAGATTCGCGCGGGCTCGCCGGTCGGCCTGGAGACCTCGAAAAGCTCCAGGTTGGCGCCACCGCCCATGCGCAGCATCGAAATGGCGCGCTGGGCGTTGTCCTCGGGCATGCCGTTGATGGCGCCCACTTCCTCGCCGGACTGGTCGTCGGCGGACTTGGGCAGCACCCGGTAGAGGACCTCGGCGTCGAACGCATTCATGAAGAACGCTTCCGCCTCTTCCATGTTGGGCACCGTCATGCCGACGTGCTCGACTCCGCGAACGTTGGCCATGTCAAAACTCCTCGAACGCGGCCACGGCGACTTCCGCCAGTTCCTGCTCCAGCGCCTCGTAGGCGCCGGAAACCGCGACCGCCCCCACGCTATGGCCGTCGACCTTCAGAGGCTCGGCGCCGCCCAGCGGGATCAGTCCCGGCATGTTGCCGATGTAGTCCTGCTCTTTCGCGGCCATCCTGGAGAACTTGGTCAGCGGCTCCTCGAACTTGGCCGCCGAGATCGCCTTCTCGATGGCACCGTTCACGCCGCCCGCCACGGCGCCATCCATGCGGTGGAACTCCACCAGCCATCCGCCGCGATCTACCACCGCGATCGAAACGGGAAAATCGCGCTGTCTGGCTGCTGCCACGGTCGTCTCGATGATTCGATGTGCCCCTCGGGTCGAAATGCTCGACCACGTGTGAGTCTTCTCGCTCATGATGAAATCCCTTTATCCGTTGCAGAGTGGTGTACGGCACACTGAGTGATTGCGACGTTGCTAAATTAATGCCGCCTCAACAAGGTAGCGGTGTGAAGCGAACTTTGCCAATGGCTGAGTCAAGTTGGCAGGGCGGGCGAGAGCTAATGTCGCATGTGCCATTTCTATACAGTCGAGCGCCCTTGCAGGCTTGTAAATAGCGCGCCCTTCAGGTTTTTCTGGTTTCTTCATGCATATGATAATTAATGTTTTTTTCTTTTATGGGGAGTTTTGGCCCGCCCCCTGCATCATCAAGTTCAAGAGCCACCGCAGCAAGTCAGTGACTTCATCACCGGTTTGAGCAGGCTAGCGATATACACGGATGGCAGGACGCCAACGGGAAACGGATTTCAAAGGACATTGGCCTGCTCACTCTCAACGGCGCAAGGCGGCGTCGACATCATGGCTAGGGAGCGGCGGCGATGCAAACGGGTCATCTCGGGAAACCGAGGTGGCTTTTTTGCGTTTCTATTGGCGCCATAAGTTTTTGATATTTATACAAAATTTGTATATGTGGGGCGCGAGAGGATTATCTGTGCAGAACTTTATACAGATGGCACCTGGGTTTTAGTCTATCCTCTGGGATACACCACATTCAGCGGCTATAAAACGTCAACGAGAAGCCGCCCACTCAGGGACCAACGTCATGGCAATGGTATTAATGTTCGTCATGTTTATCTTGTTTTTAGGTTTTTCAGGTGTGGGCGTCTACATGATGTTCAAGACATCCTTCACGACGCCGGAAGACCTCGACGATATCCCGCCCGATTTGAAGTAACGTCTCGATCATGCGTTCTGCGAAAAGCGAGCGCAACCCCCGCAGCCCTTTCTCATCAACGATTTTTCAAACGCCCGCCGTCGCGGGCGTTTATCGTTTCGGGGCAGCGTCATTGACTACCCTGCCAGCGTCCCTTGCCCCGCCTTGGCACCATGCGCCCAAAGTACAGAAGTCCGAAAGCGAGCCAGCCAAATGTCAAAAGCGCCGTGAAGATCAAAACGGCCAGTGCGCCGAACTCGGCGATCAAGGGCAGCGCCGCCGCGGTGAACAGCCCCCCGCCGACCACGGGCTCGAACATCAGCTGCTTGTAGCCGAAGCTTTCCAGCGCCCCGGACTCGTTCTTGGGGTCGGCCATGCGCATCAGCAGAAGCCCGGTGACCGTCACCCCCATGGATTGGCCGAAGTCGCCGATGCCACGCTCGAACCAGTGGTGCGGAATCACGCGCGGGGCGATGACGATCAGCACGAACAGCCCCCAGGCGATGCCTGCCACGGAGAGCAGCAGAAAGGGCAGGAAGTAGTCGCTCAGCGTGGTCAGCGACAGCGTCGCCAGTGCCGCGACGATGGTGAAATCGAGCGCCGTTCCCGCGATGCGCGACATGGTGCGCGTCGAGACGTGGTGCTCGAGGCCGAAGCGCATGATGACCAGTTGCACGATCACCCCGCCGATCATGGCGATGGGAAACAGCGGCACGTGGGCGAGGATCTCGAGCCCGCCGTCGCTGGCCCAGGTGACCTGCTCGATCCACTGCAGCCCGGAAAGAAGCAGCCAGCCGATGACGATGGCGATGCCCACCAGGCCGATGTGCAGGCTCAAGGGGTCGGTGGTGCCGGCCTCCTGGGTCAGGTCCTTCTTGAACTCGCTGAACTCCTCGGTGGAGGGGCGCTCGTCGTCGCGCAGGGTGTCGTCCGGCACCTCTTCCTCCTTGCTCAGCGTGACGACGCCACGCCGGGCGGCGATGTTGATCATGATCGTGCCGATCAGCACGCCGGAGACGATGCCCACCGTGGCCAGGCCCAGCGCCAAATCGGCGCCTTCGGCAAAGCCCAGGTCGGCGAAGGTGTCCGCCATGCCCGCGGCGGTGCCGTGGCCGCCCTCGAAGCCGATCTCGATCAGCGCCCCCGCCATCGGGTTCATGCCGAACACCGGCGCCAGTACCAGTAGCGCAAGCGTCAGCCCCACCACGTACTGTCCCCAGGCCATGGTCTGGCCGACCACCACTTGGGGGCCTGCGCGCAGCCAGATGGTCCTGATACCGGGAATGGCCTTGCCGATGAACAGTGCCGCGAACACCACGTTGATCAGAAGCCCCGGCAGCGCCGACCAGCTCTCCTGCACATAGGCCGGAAAGAGCCCGGGGCTCTCCTCGAAAAGCGTTGGGGTGAAGCGCCCGATCACCTCGGGACCCAGCAGCAGGAGCAGAAGTCCGGCGATGACGGAGCTGGGTAGAAACAGTCGGCGCAGCCAGGGCAGAAGCAGGCGAATCGCGTTGCTGAGCAGAAGCGCCAGGGCGATCAGCACCAGCGCGACGAAGAGTTCACCCACGGTCATGGTCATGTCATCACTCCTTGATGAGCAGCGGTTGCGGGACGGCACCAGACGCCAAGTGCCCCTCGGAGTGAATTAACCGTAGCGGTTTTTGTTTGAAAGCGCTATGGATCAGCCGCCCAGCATCGGCGCCATCACGTAGAGGCCCAGAAGCGCAAAGCCATAGCCCATCGCCGCACCGGCCAGCACGTCGCTTGCGTAGTGCAGGCCAAGGCCCACCCGTGAGATGGCGATCAGGGCGCTCAGCGGCAGGATCACCACCAGCAGCCAGGGCGTATGCGCCGCCACCAGTACGCTGAACATCACCGCGTGCATGGTATGGCCGCTGGGAAAACTGTAGCGATCGCGAGCCGGTTCGCCGCAATGCACGCCGCCTAGATACGTGATGAACGGGCGCTCGCGGCACAGCCGCGTCTTGACCAGCCGATAGGCCGTCAGCGCCACCAGTGCAATGGCGCCGTACTGGAGCACGCGCCGCTCGCCACCTGGGCCGAGCCAGGGCTGGGCGGCGATCAGCAGCACCCACACCGGCCAGTCGCCCAGGCGGCTGGCGATTTGCAAGGTGATGCGCCAGGCGGGAAACAGCGATAGACGAGTGACGCGCTGGCAAAAGCGCCACTCCCAGGTATCAAGGCGATCGAATACGACAAGCGGGCGAGAGCGCATGGTGAGCCTCCAGGGCGTTGTTCAGGTGGCGCTTGAACTGCTCGGCGATACCGACCCAGCTGCGCTCGAGCACGGTCAGCCGCGCCAGGCGCCCCAGGCGGGCGTAGTCGGCGGGGTGCTGGCACAGCTCGGCGGCGGCCTGCTGGAAGCCGGTGGCGTCGCCGGGGTCGAGGTTGATGCCGTTGTCGCCACTGTTGATCAGCTCGGCGCTCGCGGCATGACGAAACGCCACCACCGCCAGGCCGCTGGCCATGGCTTCGGTGATGACGTTGCCCCAGGTCTCGGAGAGCGAGGGAAACACGAACAGGTC
>NZ_JAMZBD010000108.1:0-8115 GCF_024158685.1 Halomonas sp. 707D4
GGCTTCGAGGGCGTGCTTGACGTGATCCTCTTCGCCCACGCTGACCCCGCCGGTGGTGATCACCACGTCGGCAAGCGCGGCGGCGCGCGCCAGGCACGCCCGGGTCTTGTCGGCGTCGTCCGGCACGCTCTCCAGATGTACCACCTCGGCGCCGAAGCTTTCCAGCAGTTGCCGGAGCATCGGCCGGTTGCTGTTGTAGAGCTGGCCCGGCGCCAAGGGCGTACCCGGCTCGACGACCTCGTCACCGGTCGAGAGCAGCGCCACGCGTGGGCGCCGGCGCACCAGGACCTCGTCGATGCCCTGCCCCGCCAGGTGGCCGAGCGCGGCGGCCGCGAGCCGCGTGCCCGCCTCGAGCAGCACGCTGCCCCTGGCCACGTCCCGCGCGCGCCGCCGCGCTTGCCGACGTGGTGATCACCACCGGCGGGGTCAGCGTGGGCGAAGAGGATCACGTCAAGCACGCCCTCGAAGCCCTGGGCGAGCTGGATCTTTGGCGGCTGGCGATTCGCCCGGGCAAGCCCCTGGCGCGGGGGCGACTGCCGCGCGGCGACGGTCGCACGGCGCGCTTCGTGGGGCTGCCCGGCAATCCGGTCTCGAGCTTCGTGGGGGCGTGGCTCTTTCTGCGCCCGCTGATGGGGGCGCTGCTCGGCTGTCCGGCGCTCGAGACGTTGCCCCGGGTGACGGCGGTCGCGGCTTTTTCCACCACTACCGGGCCGCGTCGTCACTACATGCGCGTGAAGCTCGCCTTCACCCAGGCCGGGGTCGAGGCCCACGCCTTCGCCGACCAGGACTCCTCGGTGCTCTCCTCCTGCGTGCACGCCGATGCCCTGGCGATCGTCGACCCGCACCGGCGCGTGGCGCCGGGCGATCCGCTGACGTGCCTGTGGCTCACGGCGTGAGCCGCTCTGCCGCCAGCAGCCAGCAGGCAACACCTTGTCGCTCGAAGGCGATGCCGACCAGCGCCGGATGCACGCTGGCGCGCACGAGCGTCGGCAAGGGATAGAGGGCGGGGGCGGGCCAGTCGATGAGCTCGGCACTGCCCGTCACCCCCAGCTCCCACGCGCCTGCGCCATCGACGAGGGTGAGCCAGCGGCTTGCCGGGGCGCTTTCTTCGAGGTGCAAGAGGCGTGCAAGGTGCGCGGTGCGCGTGTGACTCGGGGTACTGGAAAGTCGGCGTACCCGGTTCGCCTCCAGGGCGAAGCGGTGCTGGCCCGCCTCGAAGACCACCAGCGAGACGTGAGCCATCGTCAGCCCTGGCCCGCCTGGAAGGCAGTGAGCAGGGCGTCGGCATCGAGCAGCGCGATCGCCTCGCGCGCGTCGCGGTGGAGCAGCGCGGTGACGAAGGGCGCGAGCGTGTCGTTCAGCGCCTCCGGCGGCTTGAGAGCGCTCTCGCTGACCTCGCAGACATCCTCGAGCGCTTCGATGCGCACGCCGGTGCGAATGCCGGCGGCGTCGACCAGCAGCAGCATGCCGGCTCCCGCCGGAGGGGCCGGAAGGTCGAGCAGGCGCTCGAGGGTGATCACCGACTCGATGGCGCCACGCAGATGGATCACCCCTTCGATGTCGTCGGGGAGCCCGGGAACGAAGTAGACGCTCTGCTGGCCGTCGAGAATTTCGCGCACTGCGCTGCCCGGCAGTGCAAAGCGCTGGCCGCCCAGGCGAAACAGCACCAGTTGGCGGGCGGGTTCGTCGACATCGACGCGCGTGTGCGCCTCGCCCTGGCGAGCCAGCGCCTCGTCGAGGCCGAGCGCGGAGGGGTCACTCATCGTCGAAGCCGTCATCAGATTCGTCCGGATTGATCGCGACGCGATTGCGGCCGCGGTTCTTGGCGCGGTAGAGCGCGCGGTCGGCGCTGACCCGCAGCGCTTCGGTGGAGGGGTGGTGGGGGAAGGCGCTGATGCCGGCGCTGAAGGTGCAGTTGAAGCGTGCGCTGCCCGCATTGAAGTCCACCTGCTCGAAATCCTGGCGCAGCTCCTCGATCAGCGCGGCGGCGGTATCGGCGCTGACGCCCTTGAGCAGCACCACGAACTCCTCGCCGCCGTAGCGGCCGATGATGTCGGAGACGCGCAGGCGGGTCTTCAACATGCGCGCCAGGGTGATGATGACCTGGTCGCCGGCCAGGTGCCCGTGGGTATCGTTGACGTCCTTGAAGTGGTCGATGTCGATCATCGCCATGGCGTGTCGAGTGTCGTCGCGATACGCCTGCACCAGCGCCCGCGAGATCAAATCCGTGGTGGTGCTGTGGTTGTAGAGCCCGGTCATGCTGTCCTGAGTCATCAGCGAGCGCAGGTGACGAAGGCGCTCGGCGCGCAGCCGCACCGCCGACACCAGCTCCTCCGGCGCCACCGGCTTGGTGATGAAGCCTTCGACGCCGGCGTTCATGGCGGTCAGCTGCTTCTGGCGGTCGGTCTCGGAGGAGAGGTAGAGAATCGGCAGCCCCACGTACTCGGTCTGCTGGCGCACGATGGTGGCCAGCTCCTCGCCGGAGCAGACCGGCATGTACATGTCCACCAGCATCAGGTCGGGGCTGAAGTAGTCGAGCGCCTCGAAGGCCTCGGCGGGATGATGGGCGCGCTTGACGGTCATGCCGGCCTGTTCGAGCACCAGCGCGTGGTAGTCTGCCGCCGCCGGGTCGTCGTCCACCACCAGCACGCGCAGCGGCTCGTCGTCCAGGGGCGTGGTCAGCTCGTCCAGGGCGAGCATCAGGTCAAGCGGCTTGACGGGCTTGGTGAAATAGCCGCTGCAGCCCGCCCTGACGGCGCTCAGGCGCGAACTGAAATCACCGTGGGCGGAGAGCACGATGGCGGGCAGGCGCTCGCCGGTGAGCCGGTTGAGACTGGTCAGGGTTTCGGTGCCGGCGGTGTTTCCCTGGGGAAACTGGACGTCCATGATGATGGCATCGGGACGCCGCGACAGCACGGCGTTGAAGAACGCCTGGGTATCGGCGAAATGGACCACCTCGTGGCCGAAACAGCGCAGGTGATGCAGCAGCTGGGTCACCTGGTCCGGCTCGTCGTCGCACAGGTAGATCAGCCGCTGGCGATTGTTGCGCTGACCAGCGCCGAACTCGACGGCGTTGAAGGAGGCGGGAAGCGTCGCCTGGCTCTTGTGTTGTTCGAGGTAGGCCTGCTCCTGGACCAGTGCCTCGAGCAGCCGCTCGATGGTGCGATCGATGTGGGCGGGTACCGGCAGCGCCGTCAGGGCCTCCTCGCCCTGGTGCGCCAGGGCGGAGAGCCGCTCGAACCCCAGCGACCGGCCGGTGCCCTTCAAGCTGTGAAAGAAGCGATGAAGCTCCGGGGCGAGCTGCGCGCGTGCTTCGGTCGAGCCGGCACTTTGCTGCCACTGGTCGACCGTGGAGGCGATGCGCGTGGAGAGTTGCGCGATGAAGCGCAGCCTCAGCTCGTTGAGTTTCTCTTGCAGCGTCGAGGGAGTCGACATCGGCTTACCTGTTGAAGTGGGCGGGCATGGCGTCATTCCTTCAGGGCCCGGTCGACGGTCCGGGCGAGGGTATGCGCCAAGTCCGCCTCCTTCTGCAGGCAGGCGGTCAGACCTGGCGTCGCAGCGAGCGTGGCGGTCGGCGCGTCGCCGGTCAGCAGGATGAACGGCAGCGTCACGCCCTGCTCTCTGAGCGTGGCGCAGAGCTCGATGCCGTCGATCAACGGCATGTACAGATCGCTCACGATCAGGGCGATGTCCGGGTGGGCCTCGAGCTTGGTGATCGCCTCCATCGCATCGTGAGCCATGACGGGCGTGTAGTGGTGCGCCGCCAGGATCGCGGCGGTCATTTCGGCCGACAGGGCGTCGTCGTCAACGACTAGAATCCGCATGCTGTTCCTCTTCATGAAACGCGTCCACTAGCCAAGCAGGGCCTTCAGGGTGTCCACGAGATTGTTCTGATCAAAGCTTCCCTTGACGATGTAGGCATCCGCCCCGGCTTCGATGCCGCGCTGGCGGTCGGCTTCCTTCTCGCGCGAGGTGATGATGATGATCGGTATGTCACGGTAGCGCTCATTTTCGCGTAGCCGCATGGTGAGTGCAAAACCGTCCATGACCGGCATTTCCACATCCGTCAGGACCGCGTCGAAGGGCTCGGCCAGCGCCTTGTTCAGGCCATCGCGACCGTTCTCGGCCAGCACCACGCGATAGCCCCAGGCCTCGAGCACGTCCTTCTCGATTTCACGGGTGTTGAGCGAGTCGTCGACGATCAAAATTCGATGAGGCGCCTGGGCAATAAGTTCCGAAGAGGCAGGGCGGCGAGGCGCACGTTTAATGTGAGTTAATAATGCCGGGACGTGCAGGAGGCTGGCAAGCGCGTTCTGGCCCACGTTGACCATGCCCGACACCAGCGGCAGGTGGCGAAGGTGCGAAGGCAGCGGCTTGATCACCATGTCGCGCTCGTCAACCAGCGCGTCGACCCGCAGCGCGAGCTTCTGCTGGCCCTGCTGGACGACCAGCAGCAGCACGCGCTCGCCCGGCGGCGCCTGTTCGAGCCCCAGCAGAGCGGCCAGGGACGCCACGGGCACGAACTCGTCGCGCAGCACCAGCGTCGGCTGGCCGGCGGTGTCGATGAAGGTCGCAGGCGACGTCTCGAGAAGCTCCATGACATAGGGCGCGGTCACCCCCAGGATCTGGCCGTTGACCCGTACCAGCAGCACCCGCATCATGGCGAGCGACAGCGGCAGGCGCAGGGTGAACACGCACCCCTTTCCCGGCTGGCTCGCCACGCGCAGATCGCCGCTGAGCTCGTCCACCACGGTGCGCCTGACCACGTCCATGCCGACCCCGCGGCCCGAGACGTCGGTGATCATCGGCTTGGTCGAGAAGCCGGGCAGAAAGATCAGCTCCAGAGTCTCCTGCTCGCTGAGCGTGTCAAGCTGCTCTTCGCCGATCAACCGCCGGGCGAGTGCCTTGCGACGCACCGCCTCGAGGTCGATGCCCGCGCCGTCGTCGCCAAGCTCGATGACCACCCAGCCGCCGTCCTGCCACGCCTCGAGGCGAATTTGTCCCTGGGGCGGCTTGCCCAGTGCGCGCCGCGCCTTGGGCGTCTCGAGGCCGTGATCGAGGGCGTTGCGCAAAAGGTGCACCAGTGGCTCGGAGAGCTGGTCGATCATCTGCCGGTCCAGCTCGATCTCGCTGCCCTGCAGGCGGCAGACGGCCTCCTTGCCGAGCGCCCGGGCCAGGTCACGGCTCATCTGGGCGAGCGGGTCGAAGACGATGCCCAGCGGCAGCATGCGCATCGCCAGCGCCCGGTCGTGGAGATCGCCCATCAGGGTGTCCTGGCCGAGCACGCTCTCCTTGAATTCGCGCGCGAAGGCGCGGACGTTGCGCTGTTGCGCCTCGGGCAGCGTCGCGCCGAGCGCCTGCGCCCGATCCACCAGGTCGTGCAGGTGATGGTGCTTGGAGAGCACCTCGCCCATCAGGCGGATCACGTCGTCCAGACGCTCCAGGCGTACTCGAACGGTATCGCTCAGGCGAAGGCGCCGGGAGAGCGCATCGCTCGACGCCGCCGCCAGCGCCGGACTCGGGGCGGCGGGCACTACCTCGGGTGGCGCCTGCGTGGCCGGCACCGTCCCCTCCATGGCGTGGCAAAGCGCCGAGTCCGCCGGGGTCAGGGTGTCCGGCGCCTGGCCCCGGGCCAGCTCGTCGACCTGGAGGTCGAGCGTGTCGGCGGCGCGGGTGAGAAGCGCGATGGCGGCCGCGTCGATCGGCCGGGTGCCGTCGCGCAGGGCGCTCAGAAGCTCTTCTGCGCTGTGGGTCAGCGTCGTGATCGCCTCCAGACGCAGCATGCGCGACGACCCCTTGAGGGTATGCAGCGAGCGAAACAGCGCGTTGACCTGCTCGGCGTGATCGCCGTCGCGCGCCAGCGCCTCGATGCCCTCGCGCAGGCGCGGTAGATGATCCCGGGCCTCTTCCACGAAGCGTGCGATAAAGCGTGACAGATCAAAGGCCATCATCTGCCTCCCGAGTTCGTGCGCCGGTGACGAGATGGCGCTTGGCGAGAAACCGCGCGTCGCCCGGCGGGATGGGCGAGGCGATGATCGTTAGCCCGCCGGTGGCGCGCGGGCTCGCCTCGAGCAGGCGCAGGACCGCTTCGTAGCCGCGTGTGGGCTGGCCAGGGGCACCGGTGAGCTCGCCGGCACGCGCCAGCTCGGCCTGGTAGAAGTGCGCCGGCCAGCACTCCGGGGCGACGTAGAGGGCGCGCTTGAAGTGCTCCTGGGCCTGTTCGGCGCGCTGTTGCCAGCGCGCCACCAGTCCTGCCAGAAGGCGCGCGTCGACGCTCCAGGGCTGTTCGTCGAGAAGCGTCGCCAGCAGCGCTTCGGCCTCGTCGAAGCGGTTGTCGTTGAGGTACGCCTGCGCATCCTGTACGCGCTGGGCGAAGCTCTCCGGCGCGGCGGCGGGCATCGCCGGTGGAGGCGGCGTGGCGGCGCGCTCTGCCTTCGGTAGCGGCGCCGGTGGCGAGGGAGGAGCCGGGGCGGGCGCCGGGCGCGGCGCAATGCTCTGGCGCGTCGGGCGTCGAAAGTGGAACACGCCCTCGCGCTGGGTGAGCTCCAGCACGCCAAGATCGTTGCCCAGGGTTTCCGAGACGCCGCACACCAGGATGCCCTCCGGCGCCAGGCGCTCGAGCAGGCGCTTCTGGATGGCGATGCGCTTCTGCTCGTCGAAGTAGATCGAGACGTTGCGAAACAGGATCAGATCGAAAGGGCCGCCGTCTTCGCCATCGCCGGAGGGCTCGAGCACGTTGAGCGCTCGAAAGTGCACCCAGTCGCGCAGCGCGTCGTCGATGGCGAACTGGCGGCCGCGCGGCGTGAAGTAGCGCGCCTTGAGCGCCCCTGGCAGGGCGCGAAACGCCATGCCGGCGTAGATCCCGCGGCGGGCCTTGGCGAGGACCCGGTGGTCGACGTCGCCGCCCGTGATGCGAAACAGCGTCGGCGCGCGCGCGCCGAAGCGCTCCAAAAGCGCCATGCCCAGGCTGTAGGGCTCTTCGCCGGAGGAGCAGCCGGCGCTCAGGATACGCAGCGGCCCGGCCCCGCGTGCCAGGCGCTCGGGCAGGTAGCGCTCGGCAAGCCAGACGAGCGCCTCGGGCTCGCGATAGAAGTAGGTCTCGTTGATCGTCAGCTGGCTGATGAAATCGTCGAGCAGGGCGGCGTCGCGCCCCAGCAGCCTGGCGAGCGCCGCCGGGTCACGCGATCCGGTGGCGTCGAGCAGGGCGTCGACCGCCCTGACCAGGCGCGGCTCGGCCAGGCCCTCCAGGTCCAGGCCGTAGCGCTCGTAGACCAGCTGCTTGAACGGTGCGTAGGATTTCATGACGACGACCGGGACAGCGACCGGGCGCACAGGGTATGCAGCAGCAGCCCGGGCAGCTCGTCGAGCGCGACCACGCGCTGCACCACCCCGGCGTTCACTGCTTCCTGGTTCATGCCGTAGATCACCGAACTCGCCTCGTCCTGGGCCAGGGTCGCGCCGCCGGCCTGGCGGATCGCGCGCATGCCCTGCACGCCGTCGCGCCCCATGCCGGTCATGATCACGCCGATCGCGTCGCTGCCGTAGACCTCGGCCACGCTGCACAGCAGCGTATCGCAGCTCGGGTGGTACAGCGCCCCGGCGGGGCTCGGGGTCAGCTTGAAGCGGTGGTCGAAGGTGACTTCCAGATTGCTCTCCGAGGGCGACAGGTAGACCGCGCCGGGCTTCAGGAACTCGCCCGCCCGGGCCACGCTCACCGGCAGGTGGCAAATCGAGGAAAGCCATTGTGCCATGCCGTCGATGAAGCCGTGGCTGATGTGCTGGGCGATCACCACCGGCGGCAGGAAATCCGCCGGCAGGCGGCTGAGAAGGCGCGCCAGCGCCTGGGGGCCGCCGGTGGAGCAGGCGATGGCCACGATGCGCCGAAACGCGCGCGGCGGGGGCTGGTAGGCGCTCGGCGGCGGCGAGCAGGACGTGTCGCTGCGTCGCCGCAAGCGAGTGATGACCGCCACCCCTGCCAGCAGGCGGACCCGCTCGAGCAGCCGCGTGGCGTCGGTGTCGGCGAGGGTGGGCTTGCCGATCACCTCGAGCGCTCCCAGCTCCAGGGCGCGATAGGCCGTCGGCGCCTCGAAGCGCTCGCTGACCACCAGGATCGGC
>NZ_JAMZBD010000109.1:0-7992 GCF_024158685.1 Halomonas sp. 707D4
GTGGCGGGCCAGGCTCGGCTGGTCCAGAAAACCGGTGAAGTGCGCCTCGGGCAGCGCCTTTTGCAGCTGCTCGCGCGCCGGACCGTCGCCGACGATGACCTGGGCCATGTCCGGGCGCACGTCGCGCATCGCCTGGAAGGTCTCGATCAGCAGCGCCAGGTTCTTCTCCGCCGCCAGGCGGCCGGCGTACAGCGCGACCGGCTGGTGCTCGCCGACCTGCCAGCGAGCGCGCAAGGCGCCATCGCGGTGGTGCGGCGAGAAGAGCTCGCCGTCGATCCCGCGCGAGAGCACGTCGACGTCACGAATGCCCTGGGCACGCAGGGCGCTCGCCTGGGCGTGGGTAGGGACCAGGGTCAGGGCGCAGCCGTTGTGGAAGTGGCGCAGGTAGCGTCGGGTGGCCCCGCTAAGCCAGGCCACGCCGTAATCCTGGCAGTAGTGGTCGAAGTTGGTGTGCCAGCCGGCCACGCAGACGATGCCCAGGCGCCTGGCCGCCTGCCGGGCAGCAAGGCCGAGCGGCCCCTGGGTCGCCAGGTACACGACGTCCGGCGGATGGCGCTGCCAGAAGCGGCGCAGCCGCCCGGGGCTCGCCAGGCCCACCTGGACCTCGGCATAGCCTGGCAGCGGCAGCCTGCGTACCTGAAGCTCCTCGCCGGAAAGCGTGGCGCGCTGGCGACCGCGCGGGGCGGGACGCACGACATCGACCGTCACGCCCAGGCCGGCGAGTTCCTGCGCCAGACGGTTGAGCGTATGGGCGACGCCATTGACGTCCGGTGACCATGTTTCGCTCACTATGCAAAGTCGCATCGGCGCCATCCCATGCCCGAAATGTCGTTCAAGCGTGGCGCGTGGCGATGACAGTGGCGGGACAGTCGGGTGAAGAACTCGTGACAGAAGGAGGGCCAGAGAACAGGCCGAATTCTTGTATACAGGATAAATATTTATTTTTTATTACTTTTTAATTAAATTAGGAGAATTTCATGTTTAAACAGTGTTAACACGAAACCTTAAGATAACTGACATGAAACTCGCCTAAGGTTCCCTGCGCTGAAGGATTAGCCATAGAACAGATGCATCGAACGGATGCATCGAACGAATGGCCGGCTTGGGACCGCGCCATGCTGACTTTCAAGAACATCGAGCGGCTGCGGCTGCTATTGACTGCAACGGGAACATTCATGTTGAAGAAATCACTACTGGCACTGGCGGTAAGCGGTTCACTGGCGGCCTCCGGCGCCCAGGCGGCCAAGGTATACGACGAGGACGGCACGGCGGTGGACCTGTACGGGCGCATCGCCATCGGCTTCGAAGGTGGCGGGCGTGACGACGGCGTCGACAACAGCGAAGAGTTTCGCAACTTCGGCTCGCGGCTCGGCTTCAAGCTGAGCCAGCAGATCAGCAGTGATCTTCGCGCCTTCGCCCGCGTGGAGTGGCGCTTTCGCGGCGACGAACGCAGCAGCCCCGGCTTCGACGAGGTGCGCAACAGCTTCCTGGGGATCGAGAGCGCACAGTTCGGTACCTTCATGGCCGGCAACTACAACAGCTTCTACAACGACTACGTCATGAAGCCCTTCGACGTCTACGTGGAGCGCGGCTACGAATTCGCTGGGGGCGGCCTGCAGGCGCGCGGTGACTCGATCGGCTACCTGTCGCCGGAGCTCAACGGCTTCCAGGCGGTGATCACCGCCAAGCACTTCTCCGAGCGCGGGTTGACCGAGGCCGAGCAGACCGACGAAGGCAGCGTCGTCGCGACCCAGGGCGGCGTGGTCTATTCGACCGGCCCGGTGCGTCTTGCCCTGGGCTACGTGGATGACAAGGTGCGCGGCGGCGGCAACGGCAAGGTGCGCTACGGCGCCACGGCGGCCTACGACATGAACGCCGACTTCCAGGTGCGCCTGGGCTACGAAACCCGCAGCGACAGCGACACCTACGGCGGCGGATTCGACAAGGTCGGCCTCGGTGCCACCTACGCCGTCGGCCCCCTTGCCCTCTACGGCGACTACTACCATATCGATCTGGATGGCCAGGACGGCAACCGCGACGCCTGGGCCTTGGGCACCCTGTACAAGGTCTCCAGCGCCTTCGACGTCTTCGCCGAGCTCAACGATGCCGACCTGGATGCGCTCGACAACGTCGGCCAGGACGACCTCTACTACGCCTTCGGCGCCCGTTACCACTTCTGACAACGACAAGGGCGCCCATAGGGCGCCCTCCTTGCGAGTTTGATGTTATCGATCCTTGCCGGCGCGGCTCTCCCGCGCCGGCTTTTTGACGCCGGTCTTTTCAGCGCTCGTCGCTTCGCTTCTCGATGGTCTTGCGGTACTGCTCGATGAACGGCCGCTCGGCCTCGTCGATACGGTCCATGCCGGCGACCACGCGGTGCCAGTAGGGGTACTGGGGTGCCGGGCGGGTGGCGGCTTCGATGCGCGCGATCTCCTCCGGCGTCAGGGTCATCTCGGCGGCGGCCAGGTCGTCGGCAAGGTGCTCCTCGCTTCGCGCGCCGACGATCAAGGAGGTCACCCCCGGGCGATCCTTTAGCCAGGCCAGGCACGTGCGCGGAATCGAGGCGCCGTGGGCTTCGCCGATCTCGGCCAGAAGCTCGATGATGTCATAGGCGCGCTCCATGTCGTGCACGTAGGGCTCCGGCCAGCCGTTGCCCTGGCGGGTGCCTTCCGGCGCCTTCTGGCCGCGGCGTACCTTGCCGTTGAACAGCCCCTCGCCCAGCGGCCCCCACACCAGTGTGCCGACGTTCTGGTCGATCGCCAGCGGCATCAGCTCGTACTCCGCCTCGCGGGATTCCGGCGTGTAGTAGATCTGCTGGCTGATCGGCCCTGCCAGGTTGTGGAGTTCGGCCTTGCCCAGAGTCTTCATCATCTGCCAGCCGGTGAAGTTGGAGGTGCCGTGGTAGCGGATCTTGCCGCTCTGCACCAGGTGATCCAGCGCGTAGAGCATCTCCTCGACCGGCGTCACGCCGTCCCAGTTGTGCATCTGATAAAGATCGATATGGTCGGTGCCCAGCCGCTTCAGGCTCGCCTCGCAGGCATTGATCAGGTGATAGCGCGAAAAGCCGCTGTGGTTGGGGTTGTCGCCCAGAGGGCTTCGAGCCTTGGAAGCGAGAATGATGTCCTGGCGCTTCTCGCCCAGGGCCTTGCCGACGATCTCCTCGGCCTCGCCCATGGAGTAGAGGTCGGCGGTGTCGATCAGGTTCACGCCGGCGTCCAGGGCCAGGTCGATCTGGCGACGCGCGCCGTTCACGTCCACGCTTGCCGCCTTTTCGAAGCCACCGCTGCCACCGAAAGGCACGGTGCCGAGCACGATTTCCGAGACCATCAGGCCGGAATTTCCCAGCGGGCGGTATTTCATGTCGTCAGCCTCCTTGTCGAAGAGAGAATCGATCGTCGCCATGAATATTAGCGATACCTAAGGCTAGAACCCCGGCCGTGTTTGTCAACGTGGGCCGGGGCGGCACTGGGTCCCTCGGTGGGCTTGCCGGTGAAGTCGGTCACCGGCTTGTCCACGGGCCGGTCCAGGCGCTGCGAGAAGGCGCGAAGCCCGGCGGCCAGGGGCTTGATGGCGTGCCAGAGCTCCTCGTCGTTGAGCAGGCGGTAAAGGCCGGTGATGCCCGGGGCCGCGTCACGTTTGGACGATCGCCGATCAAGGTCGGCCTGTTGGCTGGCATCCCCGGCGCTCTCCTCGTGGCGGTGGCGGCTGATCTCTTCGATGGCTTCCTTGGCGGCGAACATCACCTGGTAGAAGCGCTCCGGCGGCAGGGCCGAGAACGCCATGGCCAGCGCCGAGGCGTTCTGCAGGGCGTTGAGGGTGCCGGGCTTGCCGAGTCCGGCCAGCACGATGCGCAGCAGCTCGTGGTTGGAAGCCACCACGTCGTTGGCAAAGCGCAGCACGCCGTGCTCGTGCAGTGTCTGCACGAGCTGGTCGAGCTCCTGGCGGGCGCTCGGATCGGTGGCGGGCGGCGGCGTGACGTCGTGTTCGATTCGCGTGGCCATCACATTTTCCTCGGGTCGGCTTGATGAGCGGGGGGCTGGCGATAATCCTCGTTGGCCCACTTGAGTTCGACCGCCACGCCGTCGTTGGGCGTCCTGTGGCCGAAGCGGTAGTTCGTGGCGGGCAGCGGCGAGCCGGTGCGCCGGTCCAGCACCTCGAGTTTCACCGCGACCTCCTTGTAGGCCGGGGTCTGCACGACCGGGTCGGCGTGCTCGCCGGTCAGGGCGTTCACGCCGAACTTGCCGAAATGGATCGGGATGAACAGGACATTGCCTGCCACGCGCTCGGTGACCAGCGCCGGAAGCTCGAGGCTGTCGCGCCGGGAGGTGATGCGCACCCAGGTGCCGGTCTCGATGCCCCGCGCCCGTGCAAGCGCGGGGCTCACCTCGATGAAGCCCTGGTCGACCTGCGCGCGAATGCCCGGCGAGCACCCGGTCTGGTTGGTGCCCTGGAACTGCTCGAGCAGCCGGCCGTTGTCGAGCATCAGGTCATAGGTGGCGTCTGGCGCTTCGGCCGGGGGCTGCCACTCGAGCGGGAAGAGCGTGGCCCGGCCATCCTCGGTGGGAAAGTCGTCGGTATAGAGCAGCGGCGTGTCGGTGCCGTCCTCGGCCACCGGCCAGAGCAGCGACCGCCAGCCCTCGAGGCGCTCGTAGATCACCCCGGCGAACAGCGGGGCGATGGAGGCGCACTCCGCCATGATCTGGCGGGGGTGGGTATAGCCCCAGTCGTGGCCCATCCGAGCGGCGAGCTCGGTGAGTATCCACCAGTCCGGGCGGCTGTCGCCCAGCGGCTCCAGCACCGGGTAGAAGCGCTGGATGCGCCGTTCGGTGTTGACGAACGTGCCCTCCTTCTCGACGCTGGGGCAGGCGGGCAGCACCACGTCGGCGAACTGCGCGGTGCGGCTCAAGAACATGTCCTGCACCACGAAGAACTCGAGCTTCTCGAAGGCCTGGTGGACGTTGTGGGTGTTGGAGTCGGAAAACGCGGTTTCCTCGCCGATCACCATCATCGCCTTGAGTTCGTCGTCGGCGGCGGCCTGCACCATCAGGAAGTTGCCCAGCCCCTCCTCCAGGGAGAGCGTCTCCGGCGCCACCCCCCAGCCCTTGGCCCAGCGGGCGCGGGCCTTTTCGTCGGTGACGCTCTCGTAGCCCGGGTACATTTCCCGCAGGCAGCCGAAGTCGCTGGCGCCCTGCACGTTGTTGTGCCCGCGCATGGGGTAGCCCCCGGTGCCCGGGCGGCCGTAGTTGCCGGTGACGAGCAGCAGGTTGGAGAGGGCTGTACTGGTATCGGCGCCGTGGCTGTGCTGGGTGATGCCCATGGCCCACAGCAGGCACACGCTCTTGGCGCGACCGATCAGTTCCGCGGCCTCGATCAACTGCGCCTGGGGAATGCCGGTGATCTCTTCGGCGAAGGCCAGGGTGAAGGGTTCGAGCGAGGCGCGGTAGGCATCGACATCGTTGACCCGGCGGGCCAGGAACTCGCTATCCGCCAGGCCGTGATCGAACATGTAGCGCGACAGCGCCGAGGCCCAGACCAGGTCGGTGCTGAGGTTGGGGCGCAGGTACAGGTTCGCCCGCTCGGCCATTTCATGCCGGCGCGGGTCGACCACCACCAGCTTCTGGCCCCGCCGCTTCTGGGCGGCCTTGATGCGCGAGGCGATCACCGGGTGGTTCTCGGCGGTGTTGCTGCCCACCAGCACGACGACTTCGGCCTGCTCGATGTCCTCGATGGTGCCGGCGTCGCCGCCGTAGCCCACGGTGCGAAAGAGCCCCTTGGTCGCCGGGTTCTGACAGTAGCGCGAGGAGTTGTCGACGCTGTTGGTGCCGATGATCAGCCGGGCGATCTTCTGGGTCAGGTAGGCCTCTTCGTTGCTGGCCTTGCTGGAGCCGATGAAGCCGAGTGCGCGCGGGCCGTGGGTATCGCGCACCTCCAGCAGGCGCCGGGCGACGAGCGTCAGCGCCTCGTCCCAGCTCGCCTCGCGAAAGCGGCCGTTCTCGCGAATCAAGGGGGTGGTGAGGCGCTGGTCGCTGTTGACGAAGTCCCAGGCGAACTTGCCCTTCACGCAGGTGGAAATGCCGTTGGCCGGCGCCTGTTCGGTGGGCTGGACCTTCAGGATGTCCCGGTCCCGGGTCCACATCTCGAAGGAGCAGCCCACGCCGCAGTAGGTGCACACGGTCTTGGTGCGCTTGAGGCTGGGCTGGCGCCAGGCGGCGTCGAGCTCGGACACCGCGGTGATGGGCCGTGCACCGATGGTTTTCTCGAGCCCCTTCACCGCGTCGATCATCGGGCGCTTGAGCGACCAAGGCAGGGCGGTGAGCGGCCCGGTGCGCCCGTACATGGTGTTCTCCTGGAGCGCGTTGCAGGGACACACCGTCACGCAGTGGCCGCAGCTCACGCAGCTGGAGTCGTCGATCGCCCGGCCGCCGTCCCACAGTACCCGCGGATGCTCGCTGGCGTAGTCGATGGAGAGGGTCTCGTTGACCTCCACGTTCTGGCAGGCCTCGACGCACTGGCCACACAGGATGCACTGGTCCGGGTCGTAGGTGTAGAAGGGGTTGGAGGTGTCCTTGGCGTGGGGCTTGGGCTCGAAGGCGTAGCGCTGGACGGGCGGGTTCATCTCGACCACGGCGTTGTGCACCCGGCAGTCGCCGTTGTTGTTCTCGCAGACGCTGCAGTAGAGCTCGTGCTTGGCCAGCAGCCGGTCGAGCCCTTCGGCGCGGGCGGCGACGGCCTCCGGGGCGGCGCTCGACACGCCGAGCCCCTCCTCGCTCACCAGGGTGCAGCCGCGAACGAGTTCGCCGTTCACCGCCACCCAGCAGGTGTCACAGGTCTGAAGCGGGCCCAGGGCCTTCTGGTAGCAGACACTGGTCAGCGAAACGCCATGCCCGTCGAGAAAATCAATGAGCGGTTCGCCCTCGTTTCCGCCGAGTGGCGTGCCGTCGAACAAGATCGTACACGGTCGAGTCATCGGGTGTTCCTCCATGGAACCCTTGTTTTTATGCTGCCGGTACACGCCTCGCTGCACGCAAGGGGCGGTCTCGCGGCGCGTCTTCTGCAGTGTCACCGCCTCCACCATGCCAGGGCGACAACCTAGGTTAAAGCCGCGCTCTTTCGTCATGCGCCGAAAGCCGCGCGTTACAAAACGTCATGAATACTGGTAATAGTGGGACGACCGCGACGAGGGCGCCTTCACGGCGAAGGCGTCGCCAATGCTTGAACACCCAAAAGGAATGGTCATGTCGATATCCCCACGTGCCCCTTGGCGGGCAACGCCGCTGGTAGCGGCCATGCTGGCGCTCAGCCCGGGCGTCTTCGCCGCCCCCTTCACGCTGACGATCTATCACACCAACGACCTGCACGGACGCACCGACCAGTACCCGCAGCTGGTCACGGCGCTGGCGAAGGCGCGCGCCGAGTACGGCGAGGGGCTGCTGCTCGATGCCGGCGACATCTTTTCCGGTACGCTCTATTTCAACGAGTTCAAGGGGTTGGACGCCGTCGAATTCATGAACCTGATGGGATACGACGCCTTCGTGCCCGGCAACCACGAGTTCGACCTGAACGACCCGGAGAGCGGCCACCAGGCGCTGGCCGCGTTCTTCGAGGCCGCCGACTTTCCCATCGTCGGCGCGAACCTGGACTTCTCCGCCGCGCCGGAATTCAACGCGCTGCTGGGTGAGTCGATCGGTACCGAACCGCAGCCTGGCCACCTGTACGACGGCGTGATTCTCGAGCAGGGCGGCGAGCGCATCGGCGTGTTCGGTCTCAGCACTCAATCCAGCGAAACCGTCTCGAGCCCGGGCAACGTCACCCTTGGTGACTACCGCGCGGCGGCCGAGGCGATGGTGGCGGCGTTTGACGCCCAGGGCGTGAACAAGATCGTCGCGCTGACCCACCTGGGCTTCGACAGCGACCCAGCCGTGGGCAACGACCTGCTGCTGGCCCGGCACGTCGAGGGCATCGACGTCATCATCGGCGGTCACAGCCACACCC
>NZ_JAMZBD010000110.1:0-7934 GCF_024158685.1 Halomonas sp. 707D4
CATCCAGACCCAGGCGATTCCCGCCATTCTCTCGGGCAAGGACGTGATCGCCACCGCGCAAACCGGCACGGGCAAAACCGCCGCTTTCGTGCTGCCGCTGCTGGAACGCTTTGGTCACGCGGAGCCCCTTCGCGCCAAGCGCATCCGCGCGCTGATTCTGGTGCCGACCCGCGAGCTCGCGATCCAGGTCGAGGCCAGCGTGGCCGAGTACGCCAAGCACCTGCCCTTGACGTCGCTTGCCGTGTACGGCGGCGTGGATACCCAGCCGCAGAAGGAGCGGCTGATCGAAGGCGTCGATATTCTGGTCGCCACACCGGGGCGGCTGCTAGACCTGGCGCATCAGCGAGCGCTGCACTTCGACGAGCTTAAAGCGCTGGTGCTGGACGAAGCGGACCGCATGGTCGATATGGGCTTCGTCGACGACATTCATAAGATCATGGTGCGCCTGCCGGAACACCGCCAGAACCTGCTGTTCTCCGCCACCATGAGCCACGAGGTGCGCGCCCTCGCCCACGGTTTTTCTGACAGCAAGAAGAGCGAGACGGCGGTGGAAATCTCCATTACGCCCAGCGTTCGCGCCGCCGCCACGATCGAGCAATGGCTGATCACGGTGGATAAGGACAACAAGTCCGCCCTCTTGAGCTACCTGATCAACGAACGGCAGTGGGATCAGGCGCTGATTTTCGTCGAGAAGAAGCACAGTGCGGCGAAGCTGGTGGCGCAGCTGGAAAAACGCGGCATCAAAGCGGATTCCATCCACGGCGGCCGAAGCCAGGCCATGCGCGAAACCGTGCTGGGTCAGTTCAAATCCGGCGAGCTCCAGTACCTGGTCGCCACCGGCGTCGCCGCCCGGGGTCTGGATATCGACGAGCTGAGCCGTGTGGTGAATTACGATCTCCCCTTCCCGCCGGAAGAGTACATCCACCGCATCGGCCGAACCGGCCGCGCGAGCGCCTCGGGCGAGGCCATCTCGCTGGTGGACATCAGCGACTTCAAGAACCTGTGCGCCATCGAAAAGCGCTTGAACAGCGTCATCGAGCGCCGGGAGATCGAAGGCTTCCCGGTGCGCAAGGAAGTCCCCGTGTCGAAATTGAATCACGTTAAGAAAGGCAAGCGTTAAGGTTTGAGTGGAAGCTCGCTGATTGAATTTGTCATCGTGCGGGCTTCTCACGGCGGCATTTTCTCGCCGTCAGGCGGATGTGAAGGCGGCCAACAGCTTGGCATTGGTGGGGTACTTTTCCAGCAGATCGCATAGCTTCTGCGCGCCATCTACCGGCTCGAGCTGCGTCAGCGCTCGGCGCAGTGTCCGCACTTTTTCGATGTCCCTGGCGTCGATCAGCAGCTCTTCCCGGCGGGTGCCGCTTTTGGCGATATCGATCGCCGGGAAAATCCGCTGGCTCGCTACCTCCCGCGACAGCACGATTTCCATATTGCCCGTGCCCTTGAATTCCTCGAAGATCATCTGATCCATTCGGCTGCCCGTGTCCACCAGCACGGTGGCCAGAATGGTCAGCGACCCGTCGTTTTCGATCTTGCGCGCCGCGCCGAACAGCTTTCGCGGTATTTCCATGGCCCGAGCATCCAGCCCGCCGGACATCGTGCGGCCACCGCCCCACTGTTCGGCGTTGTGTACGCGAGAAAGCCGCGTGAGCGAGTCGATGACGATCATCACGTCATGCCCCTCGCCCGCCTGCTGGCACGCGCTGGCCAAAAGCCGGTCGGCCAGCTTCACGTGATGAGCGTAGCTTTCGTCACTCGAGGAGGCGTGCACCTCGGCCGACACGCTGCGCTTGAAATCCGTCACCTCTTCCGGGCGCTCGTCGATCAGCAGCGCGTACAGTTTGATCGCCGGGCACGCCTCGGCCACGGCCTGGCAGATGTGTTTGAGCAGCGTCGTTTTGCCGGAGCCCGGCGGCGCGACGACGAGCCCGCGCTGACCCATGCCGATGGGGGTGATCAAATCCATGGCGCGCATGCTGCGCTGGGTGGAGCCGGCTTCCAGATGAATGCGGGGGGAAGGATGGATCGCGACGCCATTGAGAAACCGCTTTTCGGGGGTATCCAAAACTGCATCGTCTGCTTTATCGGCGGGCCTGGCATCTACCGGACGTTTGACCTTCAAGCTGAGTGTTTTGCGCGTCATGGGATTCGATGGATCGCCTTGGGTTAGCTGGGTGCATAGAGTAAAGGCTGAACTTTGAACATGGTATCGCGCATGAGCAGCACGGCCTCAACCATTCTCGGTGAACTGGGGTAAATCGTCGGTGATCTCGAACCACGGCGCCTTGTTGCCTACGAACACATGGCGGTTTGGGCGCACCCCGGGATCAACATCGAGGGTGCCCAGCGGAAGCGCGTAAACCTCCGGCTTTTCCTTAAACCGGGTATGGATGCTGGACCCACAGGTGAAGCAGAATACCTTGAACTCCCCCGGCGACGACTCGTAACGCTTGAGTAGCTCTTCGCCTTTAACGGTTCGCCAGTCCTTGGCCTGCACCTTGGCACAGGTTCGAAACGCGGCCGCATGAAGCTTGCGGCACATCGAGCAGTGGCAGTGGTAGACGTCGGTAAGGGGGCCGGTTATTTCGTATTGGATGCCGCCGCAAAGGCAGCTGCCGGATAAGGTCATTTTTAACTCGATATCTGATTTTTTAGCGATAAGCAGTGCCCTGATAAGGGAACTCGGTAGAGGTCATAGGCGGGCGCAAATATCATCGAATTGTTATAAGCAAAACCAGCTACCAACCCCACCAGCGCCCGACCCTGACTATCCCACGCCAAACCGCCCCCATAATAGAGGGAAATAATTTTGGCAGCAGAAACGCCAACGCTGCAAAGACGATAATGCAGGTCATCAGGTAGGTGCTGCTGAGAAACCCTCTCCAATGCCAGAGCTGTTTGTTGATCCCGAGCCAAATAAAGACGGCGGTCGGGATCGAGAAAAACAGGGATACGAAAAGACTGATTAGTCTTGATTCCATTGGGCTGCCTTGGTTACTTTTTCTTATTCATAACGCCGCATTCAGTGAATTTTAAGCTGCAATGTTTTGTCATGAATGTACAATCCGATACATTCCTATCTTTTCTAAAAAATCGGTTCCTATCAGATAAGGCCTGTGATATCCAGATTTGGCGCTTTCATATTGGTTTGGATCAACGAGCATTATACATTTATGAGAAGGGTATAGACCGCGTTTAAAAAGAAGGTCGGCATGTGCCTCTGCAGTACAGTCTAAAATCGTACCATCTGTAAGGGTCAGCCAAACATGGGCTTTAATGTCTCCAGCAATATTTGGCTTCTTTAGCTCACTTTCTATAGAATCTTTAGACATCTCACAATAAATATAGTCATTCCAATACCTATCACCCACCGTGATAAAGCTTTCAATGTTCAGGTAACTTTTAAGATAGAGCATTATTATTAAATGCACAGGCGTACATTGACCAGCCAAATCTTCTGAAGTTTGATAACCGTAGTGGTACAATGCATCTCCACATAGTTGAAAAACATCTTGCATAGTTGAACTTTCAATCTTTTCACCTAGGGGTATTGGAGATTTCTCAACCTTCAAACCTAGGCTGCAAGTGTAGTCAACTGCATTTATCAATCTTTGTATATAATTCAATTCTTACAACCCTTCGTTGAGAGCTATTTAGTTACCAGAACCCATAGCGCATAACTCACTGGAATTTCGGTAGTGTAGCGGGTGGAATTTCCGCGTGCGGTGATTTTTCATGGGCAGCACCATTATGTAGCAATACTCTTGGTCATTTTTTCATAATGCTCAGGATACCCTGTAACCTCAAATACAAGCCTCAGCCCCTCTCTGAAATCATCATAGTTAAATTCTTTAAAACCGAATATATTTTGCCCAAGAGAATGAGATTCTCTATTGATATAGCGGCAAAATGATTGGAACTTGTTGCCTTGAAGTTCAGGCTTCTGTACCACATTGCTTAAATCTGCCTTTTGGACAAAATTGAAAAAATACTCGATTATATTCCGCATACAGTTTGCAATAAGAGCTGGCGGTTGGTTCCTATCGTTTACAACAGTCCAATATGAGTGATAGTCATTTTGAATTTCCTCATATTTCATGGCTTTGATATTTGATCCATCGCTGTTTTTTGACAAGCGAAATAATTTTTGATTTTCTTTTCGGCGATTGTGATTAGGATCCGCAAGCTCGTAGAAAAAATATAAGCTATGTGTTAGAATAAACACTTGCTCAAAAAGAGAAGATAAAAAAAACTCTGTTTTTAGTAACTGCCCAACATTATATACATATATATGAGACAGACTAGAGACCGGATCATCAATAATAGCTATCTTTTTCTTTGATATTTCTGCTGCGCTGCGTTTACCCTTACATACTTCACAAAAATACAAGAAGCTAATAATCATTTTTTCTCCTTCACTTAGTGAGGAAAAAATCGCATCTGAATTGCTATCACGAACTATTCTATAAAGCTCATCACAATGCCTCTTAATCGAAAAGTCTGTTATACCAAGATTAACCAAACTGTTGTTTATACTTGAAACTGCTTCTTCTATATTTACCGTTGATTTTTGAAGCTCAGCTATTTCATTTCTTTTTATTTGTGCATTTTTAGATGCATTTAATTTTCTTTCTGATGCATCTAAAATTATTTTCTTCGAAGAATTTTGATCAACGAAGTAAGGCGCTATAGTTTGATCATACTCCCAACGCATTAACTCCCAAAATTCTTTTCTTAGTCTATTCATTTCACTATCAATATTATCAAGTCGATCATTATGGTTAGAAATATCATTATTAATTAAAGCTATAATTTCATTGAACTCTTGTACATATACGTCTGTTTTGACCAAAGCGACTTGAATGCTTGGTTTTTTTTCTTTCTCACTGATTGCATTAATATTACAATTTAAAGATTTCTCCAAGCTTCTATACTTCTCCGTCAATTCCGATAAATAGTTTTCTACAAAAGAATTAATTTTATAAGAATCTAACGGTAAAAGCGCATCAGCCGCATTGATATATCGCTCTAAATAATTAGAGATCATATTGACCGAATCATCATAGGTTTTGTCGAAATAACCTTTAATTTCGCTAGCTAGATGCTTAGTAATTGTCTTTTTTTGGCAAAAAGGACAGCTTGTAGGTTGGTCAATAATATTTTCTGGGATGTATTCAAGACCCTGTCGAACCCAATCAGAATTTTTAAGCTCATCTATTAGAGCTGAAACAGAGCTATCTGCACTACCTATAATTATTTTATTAAAGAGATCACTTTCTTCAATTTTTTGCTCTAAAAAAGAAAACGTGGATAGATATTCATATTTTTTTGCGGTTTCCCCGTTTATAGCTTCAACTTCATCTTTAATTTGCTGTATACTTTTAGCTGGTTCATTATCGGGCTTAGGTATATTTGAAACATAATTAAAAAGAGGTTCTTTTCTCTTCAGTCCATCTAGACAATATTCCAATACTCGGTCGCCACCAGTATATTTTCTCTTTATTTCAAATAGCTTTTCATGAGCTTTATCTTTCAACTCAGAAATTTTGGATTGCTCTTCTTCAATAACTTTTTGCTCAGCCTTTAAAGAATTTTCAATAATTGAAAGTTCAGCTTCGGCATCAATAATTTTTTCTTCAACATGTTTATTTTCTTTAGAGAGACTGAATATACCTTTAAGACTATCAGCTTCAAAAAAGTGATCTTGTATAAACCTCTGATTGTAAACCAGTATTGATTCATCACTGCCAATATCAATAGAGCAGCTTTCATAACCAGCACTAAGTGGATCGTACAAATAGTTTGATAGAGTGCTTTTTCCTGTGCCATTCAGTCCATAAATAATATTTACTTTCTTATCTGTTTCTAACGTAACAAGAGATTGGTAACTTGCAACTCCCTGTATTCTAATTTCAGATATCATATCCCATTCTCCAAAAGCACATAGCAATTATTTAATACCCAGCGGCATAATATTAATAAACAAGCTGGCGTTTTACTGAAGTTATACAGTACGCACAAAAACGTAACGTATTGATTTAAATAACGCTGACCAATTATCAAGCAGCATATCAATTATTCACGTGCGCGCTCGTTTTGTCCTTTTCAATCATACTTTATCCACGAATTTCCCTTAGGTCACGTGGTAATTTAGTGACAGCGGTCAACAATAGGTCGTAGGCCTGCGTAAAATTCAGGTGGGCAATGTTTCAGGTCTGGGAACGAGCTTGAGCCAATTTTATGACAGTAAGTGAGGGCTGCGGTTTTATCGGGGCAGCTGGCGCTGCCCTTCGCGCGCTAAAGCGTGCTCCTACCAATACTCTTAACTACTGTGGCTTATTGGGAGCATTGACACTTGCAGGCCTCGGTGGGCCTGCAAGTGCTTTCGAGCCTGGCTTACGCTTTGAGCACGTACTTCAGCGTTTCCACAACCTGCTCAGTGGTCGTACACCAAGCCTGCGCCCCAGCATCCACTTCCTTGAGCGGATGCACGATATCCTCGCCATGCAGCGTGATATACGGCTTGGCCAACGCCGAGCAGTAGCCCGCATCGAACGCCGCGTTCCACTGCTTGTACTTGTCGCCAAAGCGCACGACGACCAGATCCGCCTGCTCGATCAGCGTGCGGGTGCGGATGGCGTTGACCTTGGAGGATTGGTGGTCGCGCCAGAAGCCGTTTTCGGGCTTGCCCAGGTGGTCGCCGGCGGCGTCGCTGGCGTCGTGGTCGGTAACCGGCGCGGTGAAAACGACGTCGAGTCCTGCGGCCTCGGCGCCGCGTTGGATCTCGTCGCGCCAGTCGGTGTGGATTTCGCCGGAGAGGTAGACGTAAAAGCTCATGGAGTGCTCCTCGCTTTATAAGTGTCGTTAGGTAGAGCGTATTTTATGGAAAAAGATTCCGACTTTATAGCGGCGCTCAAAGAAGCGGCTCGCGGGCCAGCAGGTAACTATCCATGATCCAGCCGTGCTGGTCGCGAAGCGCAGCCCGGCGCTCGAGAATCTGTTGCTCGACGTCATTCAGGCGCCCGTCGATCAGGCACTGTTTCTCCATGCCAAGATACGCCCCCCACCAGATATGCACGTGCTTGTCCTTAAGCGCGCTAAACGCCCCGCCGCTGTCGAGCATCACCGCCACGGTGGCGGCATCGCTTGGCCACCCCTTCTCGCGCAGGCGGCGCCCGGTGGTGATATGCACCGCGCCGGCCAGGGCGTTGAGCGGTATGCGGTGCTCAGCGGTGAGCACCTGCAGGCTGGTAATGCCGGGGATGACGCTGACCTCGATCTCGCGCCCGCCTTCCAGCAGGCGCTTGGCGATGCGCAGGCTGCTGTCGTAAAGCGAAGGGTCGCCCCACACCAGCATGGCGGCGCGACCGCCGTTTGGCAGGTGTTCGCTTAAAAGCGACGCCCACACGGCGGCAATGGACACATGCCAGTCGTTGACCGCGCCCAGGTACGGGGCGTTTGCGTCACGCGTGGGCAGGTCGAACTCGACGACGTTCGCAGCGCTTCTGTTTTCCAGCAGCTCATCGCAAAGCAGGCGGCGCAGATCGATCAAATCACTCTTGGCCTCGCCCTTGCGCGGCAGCAGAATCACATCCGCGTTATTGAGCGCGCGCACCGCCGCCAGCGTCACGTGGTCGGGGTTACCGGTGCCGATGCCGATGAACGAGAGCGCGATCACGGCTGGTCCTCGCTGCTGGCAAAAGGCGAATCCGCCGACTGCGGGCGAAAGCGGCGGTCGTAGCCTACCGCGTACAGGCTGCTCTCCTGGAAGTCGTCGCACGCGAGCACCGGACCGACCAGAATCAGCGCGGTGCGCTGGAGCGCATCATTCATTTGTGCCTGGATGGTGGCAAGCCGCCCGCGCAGCACGCGCTCGTCCGGCCAGCTCGCCCGCCAGACGATCGCGACCGGGCAGACGCCGCCGTAAAAAGGCG
>NZ_JAMZBD010000111.1:0-7932 GCF_024158685.1 Halomonas sp. 707D4
CAACGTGGCGAGCCTCGACGAGGCGATCGCCTTCATCAACGCCAACCCCAACGGCAACGGCACCTCGATCTTCACCAGTTCCGGCTGGGTGGCCCGGCGCTTCGAGACCGACATCGACGTCGGCCAGATCGGCATCAACGTGCCGATTCCGGTGCCGGTGGCGTACTTCAGCTTCACCGGCTCGCGGGGTTCGAAACTCGGCGATCTCGGCCCCAACGGCAAGCAGGCGATCGCCTTCTGGACCCAGACCAAGACCGTGACCGCCCGCTGGTTCGCGCCGGAGAACGTCTCCGGCGGCATCAACAGCACGATTTCGCTGGGCTGAGCCCTGCGGGTCAGGCGTCGAGCAGCGGCAGGCTCTGTTCAAAAAGACGCTCGATGGGACCGAGCTGGCTTTCGTGAAGCACCAGGAGCGTGGAGAGATCGCCCGCGTGGCCGCTCGGCGGCACCAGCAGGGCGAACTCGCCCTCCTCGAGATGGAACTCGTGGATCTCGCGCGGGCCGAGCGGCGTCTCGCACAGCGAGCAGCGGTAGGGCTCGTCCTCGCCGTACACCAGGCGGTGGTACATCTTGAACAGCGTATAGAGCGCAAGCCCGCCCTCGAAGGCGGGCCAGCGCGCAGGCGACGCCGCGACCTCGGCGCTCACCGTCGCGCCCTCGGCCTGGGCCTCGGCAATGGCCTCGGCCAGAGGGGCGGCCAGGATGGCGCCATTGTCGGCGGGCAGCGGGGCATTGCCGCGCACCGCCCGGTCGAAGTCGCTCACCGCGGCGCGAAAGTCCTCGAGTGACGCCAGCGGGTAGTCGACGTGCTCGAGCTCCTCCGGGACGAAACTGCCGTTCTGCCAGCCGTGAATCACGCGTAGCGTCACCCGGCCGCGCATCATCGGACGGGCCAGCAGCATGTAGAGCACTACCTTGAGATGCAGCTCGCGCTCCGGGGTGCTCTTGTCGAAGGCGTGATAGGGGGCGGCGAACAGCCGGTGCAGGCGCCCCTGAATGTGTTCCTTGGCCTCGATGACGGACATGACGGGTTCCTTTGCAGCATCGTCTAATCTAAAAGTACGGCTTTTTCATCGCGCTGGCACTCATTATTATTCACTTCCCCGCCCTTGCGCCGCGCCTTAGGCTAGAGCCCTTCGACGGCTGCGTGCCGACCCCGATTTCCCGACGTTTTACAAGGATGCGAAACGATGATCCGCAGCATGCTGACCACGCCCGATGGCCAGGTTCGAATCGGCGGCGCCGAGCTTTTCGAGCAGTGGCAAAAGGACCCGCAGGGTCATCTCTGGCTCGACCTGCAGGCCGAGCCCCAGGAGGTGGAGCGCGGCTTTCTAGAGGGTTTGAAGTGCCACCCGCTGGCCATCCAGGATGCCCACAAGGAGCGCCATCCGCCCAAGATCGAGGAGTTCGACAACCACACCCTGATCATCTATCGCGGCATCTCGTCCTTCGATGCCGAGCTCAATTACGTGCCCCAGCAGGTCTCGTTCTTCGTCGGCGAGCGCTTTCTGGTGACGCTGCACCCGGGCGAGGCGATGAGCATCGAGCGGCTGTTCAATGCCCAGGGTCAGGCGCTTTTGGCGCAGTCGCCGGAGCGGGTGGCGCTGCGCGTCATGTACATCTCCGCCGGGTTCTACAGCGACAGCCTCCTCGAATTCGAGACCGCGCTGAGCGATCTCGAGGACGAGTTCCAGGACAACGGCAACGATGTGCTGATGCGCCAGCTCACCCTCTACCGATCGCGGCTGGTCAAGATGCGGCGAATATTCAGCTACCACAAGGGCATCACCCAGGAGCTCACCGCCTACGACTACGAGCACCTGCCGCGGGATCAAAGCGAGACCCTGCACGCGATCAACGACGTCGCCGAACGCTTCGAGCGACTCTACAGCCTGACCCAGATGTACTACGACATCTGCGGCGACCTGATCAACGGCTACATCTCGATCTCCTCGCACCAGCTCAACATCACCATGCGCGTGCTGACGGTGATCACCGCGATCTTCGTGCCATTGACCTTCATCGCCGGCATCTACGGGATGAACTTCGAGAACATGCCGGAGCTCGGCTGGCGCTACGGCTACTTCTTCGTGTGGGCGCTGATGCTGTCGATCGCCGGCGCGCTGATCTGGTACTTCCGGCGCAAGAAGTGGTTTTGAGTCGTCACCGCGCGCGAGGGGGATGGAGAACGCGCTGAAGTTTGATAGGGTCTTGCAAACCCACGCAGAACCCGACGAAGGAGAACTTCGATGGCCGACGCGCACTTCCCCGTTCCCGCCACCATGGCCGCCATGCGGTTGACCGGCCACGGCGGCATCGACAAGCTCGAGTACCGCGAGGATGTCGCCACCCCCACGCCGGGCCCCGGCGAAGTGCTGGTGAAGGTCACTGCCACGGCGAAGAACAACACCGACCGCAAGGCCCGCGAAGGGCTCTACCCGACCAAGGGGCGTGAAGAGGTGACGTCGTTCGCCATGGGCGGCGCGCCCACGCTGACGTTCCCGCGCATCCAGGGCGCGGACATCGCCGGGCGCGTGGTGGCGGTGGGCGAGGGCGTCGACGCCGCGCGCATTGGCGAGCGCGGGCTTCTGGATTTCAACCTCTACCCGGATGCGCGCGCCGATATCAACCTCGCCCCGGACTACTACGGCCACGGCGCCGACGGCGGCTTCGCCGAGTACGTCGCGCTGCCTTCCGAGCAGTTTCATCACATCCCCAACCCCGATCTTGGCGACGCCGAGCTCGCTTCGATGGGCATGTGCTCCTATCAGACGGCGTATCACATGATGACCGCCGCCGGCGTGAAGGCTGGCGAACGGGTGCTGGTCAGCGGCGCCAGCGGCGGCGTGGGCACCGCGCTGATCCAGCTCTGCCGCGTGATCGGCGCGATCCCCTACGCGGTGAGCCAGCCGGACAAGGCGGAGGCACTTCTGGCGCTCGGCGCCGAGGCGGTGATCGACCGGGGCGATCTCGATACCTTCGTTGCCCGCGTGCTCGAGGCCACCGGCGGCGCGCCGATCGACGCGGTGATGGATCTGGTCGGCGGGGCGATGACCGATCTTTTCATCGACACCATGATCGCGGACATGAGCGCGCGCGAAACCTACCCGCGGCTTTCCATCGCCGGGGCCAGCGGCGGCAACGTCAGCGAGATCATGTGGACGCGCATCTACCTCTACCAGGTGCAGATCTTCGGCGTCTCCCACGGCACCCGCGAGGAGGCCGCGCAGCTGATGGCCTGGATCCGGGAAGGCAGGCTTTCGCCGGTGCTGCACGCGACCTTCAAGCTCTCGCAGCTGCACGAGGCGGAGCGCTACTTCGTCAGCCGGGGCAGCGATTATCTGGGCAAGATCGTCATCGTGCCGGACGCTGAGTGGCAGACCCACGGCGCGCCCTTCGCGCTTGCCCGCTGAGCTTCCCCATTGCCGTGTCTTCGATTCGAACGAGGAGTCGCCTTGTTGAACACTCGCCATAGCATCCAGTTGATGGACACCCACGCCGGCGGCGACGTCAGCCGCATCGTCACCGCCGGCATCGACGCGCTGCCCGGCGCCACGGTGCGCGCGCAGATGGAGTACCTGCGCGACGACGCCGACGGCCTGCGCCGGCTGCTGCTCGAGGAGCCCTACGGCATTCCCGAGATGTCGGTGGATTTGCTGGTACCGCCGACCCACCCGGAAGCAGTGGCGGGCTACATCATCATGGAAGTGATGGGCTACCCGATCTATTCCGGCTCGAACACGCTGTGTACCGCCACGGCGGTGCTCGAACTGGGACTGGTGCCCAAACGCGAAGGCCTTCAGCGCTTCAAGCTCGAGGCTCCGGCGGGGCTGGTTCAGATCGAGGCACGGGTACACGACGGGGTGGTCGAGTCGGTGACCTGCGAGGGGCTACCCAGCTACATCGACACCTACCGCGATAGCCTCATGGTGCCGGGCGTGGGCGAGGTGACCTACTCGATCGCCTACAGCGGCGGCTTCTACGCCCTGGTCGACGCCGAGGCGCTCGGCTTCAAGCTGACCCTCGACGAGGAGGCCGAGCTCGCCGCCTGCGCCTACAGGATCGTCGAGGCGATCAAGGCCAAGCGCGGCTTTTCCCACTACACCCTGGGCGACGTGGGGCCGCTGCCGTTTCTGCACTTCATGGGGCCGGAAGAGGCGGTGGGCGAGGGCTATACCCGTTCGCGTTCGGCCACCTACGTCCACCCCGGCGTGATCTGTCGCAGCACCACCGGCACCGGCACCTCGGCGCGGCTTGCGCTGATGAAGTATGAAGGGCGCCTCGAGATCGGTGACAAGCTCGAAACCGTGTCGCTGCGCGAGACCGGGTTCATCGGCACCTTCACCGGCACCCACCGGGAAGGCGCCTACCAGGTGGTCGAGAACACCATCACCGGGCGCAGCTACGTGCTCGCCGAGTCGACGATCGTGATCAACTGCGAGGACCCGATGGTGCGCTGCGGCGAGCTGCACCACATCCTGAGCGACCGGCACCGGGACGCCGACTCCGGTTAGGGCGAGACCTTGCCGCGCAGCGACTTGATCGCTCCCTTGCGAGTCTTGTCGTCCACCCGGCGGCGCTTGGCGCCCTTGCTGGGCTTCGTGGGGCGGCGCACCTTGCGCGGCTTGACCGCCTCCTTGATCAGCGCCTTGAGCCGCGCCAGGGCGTCCTCGCGATTGAGTTCGAGAGTGCGGTGGCTCTGGGCTTTGATGATGATCACCCCCTCCTTGGTGATGCGCTGATCCGACAGCGCCAGCAGCCGCTCCTTGTAGAAGCGTGGCAGCGTCGAGCGCTGGATGTCGAAGCGCAGGTGCACCGCCGAGGCGACCTTGTTGACGTTCTGCCCGCCGGCGCCCTGGGCGCGAATCTGGTGGATGTCGATCTCCCACTCCGCCAGGGTCACGTTGCTTGAAAGCGTCAGCATGTCGGCTCCTTCTAGCCTGCCAGGTTGGTGATCGACTCGCCGTCGAGAAAGGCGCGCAGGTTGGCGAAGGCGTCCCCGAAGTAGAGCTCGAAGCTATCCTTCTCCACGTAGCCCAGGTGCGGCGTGGCAATGACGTTGGGAAGCGCGAGCAGCGGATGCTCGGTCACCGGCTCCACATCGAACACGTCCACCGCCGCGCGGCCCGGGCGGCCCTGTTTTAATGCGGCTTCGAGTGCGCCTGGTTCGATCAGCCCGGCGCGGCTGGTGTTGACGATCAAGGCGTCTGGCTTCATGCGCGCCAGGTGCGACGACGTGACGATGCCTTGGGTCTTGTCGTTCAGGCGCAGGTGCAGGGTGAGCACGTCGGCGCGCTCGAAAAGCTCCTGCTGGTTCTGCACTACCCCAAGGCCGTCGGCGATGGCGCGCTCGCGGCTGCCCGCGCGGCCCCATACCAGCACCTTCATGCCGAAGGCCTGGGCGTAGCGCCCGACCACGCTGCCGATGCGCCCGTAGCCGAAGATGCCGAGCGTACGCCCCTTGAGTCCGGTGCCGAGCGTACGCTGCCAGCGCCCGGCCTTCAGGTTCTCCACCTCCTCGGGGAGGTGGCGCATCGCTGCCAGTACCAGCGCCCAGGTCAGCTCCGCGGCGGCGTCCGGCGAGCCCTTGCCGGTCATCACCGTCACGCCGTGGCGCTTGCAGGCGGCAAGATCCACATGCGCCGCGCCGCCGCCGGTCTGGCTGATCACCTTGAGCCTCGGCAGGCGCTCGAGCAGCGCGGCGGTGATCGGGGTGCGCTCGCGAATCAGCACCAGGGCGTCGGCGTCCTTGAAGCGCTCGACCTGGGCATCGAGCTCGGTCACGGTGTCGTTGTAGATCGTCACCGCGAGGCCCTCGAGCGTTGCGAAGGCGTCGAGGTAGCGAACGCAGTCCTGGTAATCATCGAGAATGACGATGTGCACGGGCGTCTCCTTTCGGTGCGGGCGAGTCCATGAGTCTCTGGACCTTCATTAAAGCACACGCCGCAAGCGCCGTTGAATGCCGGCAGGTAAGCTTGGCTATTCTTGAGCCCACGACCATCCAGAGCCCATTCCAGGAGAAGCACCATGAGCGAGTATCTGATCGACGAAGGGGCGCTGAGCGCCGGCACGCTTTACCGGCTGATGTCCGGGGCGATCTGCCCGCGACCGATCGCCTGGGTAGCGACCTGCGACGCCGAGGGACGCAGCAACCTGGCGCCGTTCTCGTTTTTCAACGTGGCGAGCGTCAATCCGCCGGTGCTGGCGTTCTCGCCGCTGCTCGATGGCGAGGGCTGCGCCAAGGATACGCTGAACAACATCGAGGCGACCGGGGAGTGCGTGGTACACGTGGGAAGCGAGGATCTGATCGAGGCGCTCAACGCCTCCAGCGCCTCCCTGGCACCCGGCGAGGACGAGTTCGCCCACGCCGGGCTCGACAAGGCGGCGATGGCCGGGGTGCGCGTGCCGCGTATCGCCACCGCCCCCATCGCCTTCGGCTGCACGCGCCATGACGTGATTCGCTTCGGCGACCAGCCGCTTTCCGGCTCGCTGGTGCTGGCCCGGGTCGTGAGTCTCTACGTGGACGAGCGTATCTGGGACGGACGCCACGTGGACATCGACGTGCTCAAGCCCACCGGACGGCTCGCCGGCAACGACTACCTGCGCGCCACCGACCGTTTCGTGATCGAGCGCCCGCGCTGAGCTGCCAGCGCAGCGGCAAGGCAAAGGGTGGGTGGCGCTCAAGTCGGCGGCGTTTTGGCCGATAGACTCCCCCGAGGTGCGCGCATTGCGTTCCAGCCGGGGGGAGTGCCCACAAGGCACGGCCACGCTTTCAAAACGATGACTATAAGCGAACACCAAGAATGAAGAAGTCGTTAAGTATTCGTACCATGCTGATCACCCTGTTTGCGGCGGCGGTGCTGGGGGCCGGCGTGCTCGCCGCGACCGGCTGGCTGACCAATCAGCGGCTCGTCGATGCCCAGCGCTACATCACCGGCGACGTGCTGCCGCTCCAGGAGGCCAGCCGCCATCTGGTGCTGACCATGGGCGCCTTCGGCCAGCGCCACGCCGACCTGCTCGCCGCCCAGAGCGATGCGGCCCTCGAGGCGGTCACGCCCCAGGCGGCGCTGGACGAGCGTTTCCAGCGCGGCCGGGCGGACCTGGCGCGCCTGGAGAGCGGCGGGCAGAGCGAGCAGCTCGCCACCCTCGATCACGACTATGCGCGACTGCTGGCCGGGGATGCGGCGCTCGAGACGGTGCGCCGCGACACGCTGCGCTTTCGCGGCTCGATCGCCGCACGTATCCAGGAGATGGAAGAGCGCATCGCCAGCGTCATCCAGAGCGCCCAGACGATTTCCGATCGCACCATGTACAGCCAGGCGCGTCGCTTTGCCGACCAGCGCGATCTGATGGAGGCCTGGCGCGAGGAGGGCACCACGACGCTGCCCACCCAGCTGCTGGACAACCTCTACGCCCCGCAGGTGGATATCGGGCGACTCAGCGGCGAGGCGCGGCTCGCCATCTCGCGGCTGGCGGACCTGAGCCGCCAGATGGTCCAGGCCGAGGACATGGACGCGCTGATGGACCTGCGCAACTACGTGATCGCTCCCCAGGTGAGCCTTGCGCTAGAGTCGCTGGCCGCCATCGCCGAGGCGCCCAGCACCGAAGTGGAGCAGCGCGCGATGATCAACGCGCTGGCCGAGGAGATCGAGGCGCTCAACGAGCTGATGGTCGAGGCGCCGGAGTCGGTGTTCGCCCTGCGCGAGGCGCAGCTCGCCCTGGCCGCCCGCACCCAGGCGGCGCTGCAGGAGACCGCCGGGGCGCTGGAGGCGATGAGCGTCGATCTGAACGCCGTCAATACCCATATCGCCGCCCAGGCGAGCACCGCGAGCGCCCAGGCGGAAGGCCTAGCGGACACCGGGCGCACGCTTCTGGTGCTGGTGGCGCTGGGGGTGATCGTGGTACTGGCGGTGTTCGGCTGGCGCACCCTGG
>NZ_JAMZBD010000112.1:0-7848 GCF_024158685.1 Halomonas sp. 707D4
CCATGAGCCCGGGAATCAGCCCCGCCATGAACATGTCGCCTACCGACTGCTCGGTAAGAATGGCGTAGATAAGTAGCGCAATGCTGGGAGGAATCATGATGCCGAGCGTGCCGCCTGCCGCCAAGGCGCCGGTGGCGAGCCCCCGGTTATAGCCGTAGCGTTCCATTTCCGGAAGCGCCACCCGGGTCATGGTGCTAGCGGTAGCAAGCGACGAACCCGAAATCGCCGAGAAGATACCGCAGGAGCCCACGGCGGCGATGGCCAAGCCACCCTTCCAGCCCCCGCAGATGGTACGGGTAGCATCGAACAGCTTACCCGCCATTCCCGAATGCGCCGCCAGTACGCCCATCAGGATGAACATGGGTACCGCGCTGAAGCTGTAGTTGGACAGCACCTCGACCGGCACCGTCTTGAGCTGCGCAATGGCGGCGTCCAGGCTGATAATCGAGGCGAATCCCCCCACACCGATGATGAGCATGGTCAGCGCGACGGGCACACGTAGCACCATCAAAACAAGCAGCAAGCCGAGTCCAATGGCGCCGATCGTTTCACTCCCCATGAGCCACCTCCTCTTGCAAGCCGAACAGGGCGCCGAGTAACGCATGGAGCGCGCTACGTATACCTAACAGCAGACTCAACCCCGCTGCGGCGTAATAGATCGGCCCCATAGGCAGGCGCAAATCCTGGGTAATTTCGCCGTGACGCGTGGCCGCCGCTGCCGAGTCGAGCAGGCCGATAAAAAGGATGATACCCAGTGCCGCGAAACCGAGAAGATAAATGCCCTGCAGACGGTTTTTGATACCCTGGGGTAATCGATGGGAAAACGCCTCGACCACCACTTGACTCTTCTCGACGTTGGCCGCCATCGCCGCCAACAGCGAACAGAGCATCAAATAGCTCACCAGTTCCACGCTTCCACTCACGCGCAGGGCGATCGCCCCTTCGGTCAGCCGCGAGAGATAGCGCGTACTCACATCGGTAATCGTCACCATCAAAAGTGCCACGAGTGCCAAAGCCGCTACCCAACGACACACTAGGGCCAGCCAATGGCTGACCCTTTCCAGAGAACGCTGCATGCCTTACTCCTGGGGGCTTGAACAGCTTGCGCTGGCCGCCTGTGCCGCTTCGTAGACGTCATGGGCTTGGCTCAAGCCGCGTTCCTCAAGCTGGGTGAGATACGCTTCGATACCCGCTTCGAGCGGTGCCTGCCAGTCAGGATGCTGGAGCGGATTTTCGATTTCGCGAATGGTGTGGCCCGCCTCGACGGCCTCCTGCTTGCCTTCAACGTCCAAGCGATCGAACACTTCACCGGCGCGTGCTGCCCAGGCCATGCCTGAGTTGTTGTCGATGACCGCCTGCTGCTCGGGGGTAAGGCCATCGTAGGTGCGCTTGTTCATCGTCGCGACGAAGATCAAATTATAAAACGGTACTTCCGTGTGATAATTAACCAGCTCATTGATACGGAAGCTGCCAAGCCCCTCCCAGGGGAAGCTCAAGCCGTCGACGACGCCCCGCTGCATGGAGGTATAGATGTCCGGCGCGGGCATGCCTACGGGCGTGGCGCCCATGTTTTCGAGCATCTCACCGGCGACCGCCGTCGGACGACGAATACGCAGACCCGCCAAATCTGCGGGCGTCTGGACATCAGTGTCGATGGTGTGGATACCGCCAGGGCCGGTGGTGAACATGAACAGCGGTCGGGTATCCTCATACTCGCTATCAAGAAGACCATCGTCATAGAGCGTTTGCAGCACGCAGGCGCTTTGGGTGGCAGAGGTGGCAATGCCCGGCAGCTCGACGATCTGCGACAGCGGGAAGCGCCCAGCGGTGTAACCCTGAGCGGTAGCACCGATATCGGCAATACCGTTGGCCGCCGCCTCATAGATAGAATCAGGCTTGGCCAGGGTGCCCGACGGGAACATCTGCACCGTGAGCTCACCACCGGACTCCTCCGCCACGGTATCGGCCCATACCTGCAGGATATCTTCATTGACGCCAGAGGCAGCCGGCCAGAAGTGAGCCATGCGTAGCGTGGTGGCATGCGCGGTACTAATGCTCATACCCGCGACGGCAGCCGTCAGAAGGCAGCGTGAGAGGATCGTTTTCATTGTAAGCTCCAGAGGTAGGGAAGCAGCTTTTCGTTCGCCATACGAACAATAGTTCGTTGCATTGCATTCAGCTTAATCCACCGCCCCATTCGGGGCTAATCGACCTTGGTCTATCTTTTGCCACTTCCATGGTTTGAAGCAGGCTCTCACTCGATCGCATTACACCCTGAAATCAATAAAAGCGCTGGCCATTAGGCTCAGCGCTTCAAGAAAGGGTGACGACAGCCTGATTAGAAATCGAAAAACACCGTCTCTCCGGGCCCCTGCAGGCGAATATCGAAGCGGTAGCGCACCATCTCGCCACCCTCTTCGCGCTTGGCGATCAGTGTTTGGCGGCGATTATCCGACTCGAGGCGCGAGAGCACCGGACAGGTGCGGTTGGCCTCCATCTCATCGTCGAAGTAGAGCCGTGTTTGCAGGTGGATATTTATGCCACGCGCGAAAATGGAAAGATTGATATGCGGCGCCATCGGCGTGCCGTTGGGGTGTATCACCGCGCCGGGCTTGAGAGTGATCAGTGACCACTCACTGCCATGATCGAAAGTCGTGGCGGTGCGACCAAAGCCGTTGAACGGTTTTTGCAGGTCATAATTCGCCTGGTAGTGCCCCTCGGGGTCGGCCTGCCACGCCTCCAGAAAGGCGTCACGGACCAGATCGCCGTTGCCGTCGATCACGGTGCCCACGATCTGGATGCGCTCGCCCTCAGCGCCAGGCTTGGCCATTTCGTTCCAGATCTCCTCATCTCGCTCGGGATTGCCCGCGGCGGCGAGGGCCAGGCCGATATGCACGAAAGGGCCCGCGGTTTGTGACGCCGTCTCGCGTAGCATGAGGTCGTGGGTGGGCTGAGTATTGGGCTGGTACATGGTCGTCCCCCGGCCTTAGAGGTTTTCGAAGTAGGTTTGCAGCTCACCGCGCACCACGATGTCGAAGCGATACGCCAAGCAGTCCATGGGCTTGCTTTGCGCCATGTCCAGACGACCGACCATGGTGTCTACGGCCTCGGGATCGTTGAGCGTATGCACGATTGGGCATAGCGGAATCAGCGGATCGCCCTCGAAGTACATTTGGGTGATCAGGCGGCTCGAGATCGATGGACCCATGACGGATACGTGGATATGCGCCGGACGCCAGCTGTTGATGTCATTGGGCCAGGGGTAGGGGCCGGGTTTGATGGTGCGGAAGCGGTAGACACCCTGCTCGTCGGTCAGGCAACGCCCCACGCCGCCGAAGTGCGGGTCGAGCGGCGCTAGATAGGCATCCTTCTTATGGCGATAACGGCCACCGGCATTGGCCTGCCACATCTCCACCAGCGTATGCGGCACGGGTTTACCAAACTGATCGATCACGCGCCCGAAGACGATGATGCGCTCCCCCTGAGGCAAGCCTTCGCCCTGGGTGAAGTTCATCAACAGGTCATTGTCGTAGGGCCCCATACGCAGGTGGCGAAAGTCAGGGCCGGTCAGCTCTGATGCAGTAGGGGTCTGCATGCTCGCCAGCGCCTGCTGAGGCGAGCGGGCGACGGAGGTCTTGTAGCCGGGCGCATAGGCCGGCGGATGCCAGTGTCGGTCACGGGCGACGAAGCGATTGTTATGGGGCATAGCGAAAGACTCTTTGATCCAACGCCCTCAAGGGCATTAGCGAGGCGCACGCGGCATCTCGCGCTGACTCAACGAGTGTGGCGTGTGGGCGAATACCTGCCAATTGAAGAGTCCGCTCGACCCATAACCTATGAGTTATGGCGCTTACGACCTTGGTAGAAGCCGTTCGGCTGCCGCCTCGCGCAGGGTTTCGCAGAAGGCTTCCCGGCTAAGAGACGGCGCCATGCTGACGTTGGTGCACATGCCTACCGAGCCGCCATGCGCCTCGAGGGGCAGCGCCAACTCGCTCAACTCGCCGCTGGCCAGCGCTTCCGCCACCGCTTCACGCGGGGCGATCCATAGGGCATCGCTCTCTAGCGTGTAGCGGTGGCTGACCGGTAGAGAGAGCGTTTCGAGCAGCATAGAGGGCGGGCTGATGGCGTGTCGCACGCAGAAACTATCCACCTGCTGGCGCAGGGCGGTTTGCGGCGGCGGCAATACCCAGGCGTACTGGGTGAGCTCAGCGCCGGCCACTGCGGCAGCCCCCGCCAGCGGGTGGTCGCGACGCGCAACGATAACCAAAGGCTCATAGTAGAGATGCTCGAAGTGAAGATCTCCGATCTCACGAGCCTCGGTCATGCGCCCCACGACCAGATCCAACGCCCCCAGCCGCAGTTGCGACAGCAGGTAGGCGCTTGGCCCCGATACCACCGAGATACAGGTATCGCTCTGGGCGTGCCAGCGCGATATGGCCAGCGGCAAAAGGCGACTCTCGACCGTAGAGAGCGCCCCCACCCGCAGCCACCGGGCGCCGCGATGGCTATCGCCTACCGCACTCACCCCTTCGTCCAGCGCCCGCAGTGCAGGGCCTACGTGGCGCAGCAGCGTCAACCCGGCTTGGGTCAGCGCCACGCCTTGAGGCAGCCGCTCGAAAAGCGGCGTTTCTAAAATCTCCTCGAGCTCGCGAATCGCCTTGGAGATCCCCGGCTGCGTGATCGCCAACGCCTCGGCAGCCCGAGCAAAGCTGCGCCGCTTGGCAACTTCGAGAAAGGCACTCAGGTGGCGTAGCTTGATGCGGGCGTTGAGCATGCAACTCCTTGGGCCACCGAGCGTAATCGCTCAAGCGTGTTGGGCAGGCTAAATAAACGAGTGGGCTCTATGCACAAAGCCCCGGTAGCCGCATGGTAGCGCTACCGGGGCGTTGGCTAAAGCGTTTGCCTGGATGATTGGCCGATCACTCCCCCCAGCCCAACTCCTTGGCCAGGGCAAAGGCGTGATTCGCCGCAGGAACGCCGCCGTAGATGGCGACGTGCATGAGTACCTGGCGAAGTTCGGCGTCGCTCAGGCCAATGCGTTTGGCGGTTTTCAGGTGCAAGGCAAGCTCCTCACGGCCAAGCGCTGCGAGAATTCCCGTCGTGATCATGCTGCGCTCGCGGCGAGTGAGATCTTCGTTGCTCCAAAGCTCTCCCCAGGCGAGGCGGGTGATCATCTGCTGGAAAGGAGCATCGAGACTGTTGGCATTGGCGGTGGAGCGCTCGACGTGCTCCCGCCCTAAAACCTGCTTGCGCGTTTCAAGGCCAGTGGCGTAGGCCACGCCTTGATGGGCCACATCGCCAAGGTCACGGGCCAGCACTGCAAAAAGCGCCTGAACGAAGCGCTCGGGCGCTTCCACCGAAGGTACATGACCAACGCCGTCGAAGACGTCGAGCGGCGCGCCGCCGAGCTCCTCGGCCAGCGTCTGAAGCGTTTCCAGCGGCGTGGCAAGATCGTCGCTGCCGCCAAGAAGCTGCACCTTGACGCCCTTGTCGGAGAGCTGCCCGGTGAAGGTCTCACGCCCCAACATCTCGCAAAGCTGAGCGTAGGACTCGTCGTCGCCACGCCCCATCTGCACGCTCCAGCCTGCCTTGAGTGCCGGGTTCGCCTCGAACGCCTTGGGTCCGAACCAGCGCGGCACAATCTCCTGGGCCATGGCGGACAGCCCCTCTGCACGCACGCGGGCGGCGCGGGTGTTCCACAGTTCGGGATTGCCGATCACAGCCCCCGTGTTAGTGAGCATAGCGCTCGTCAAGCGCTCAGCATGCGCTTTGATCAGTTGTTGACCGATGACCCCACCAATAGAGGTTCCCACGAAGTGAAACCGCGCGGCACCGGTTAGATCCACTAGCGCCAGCGCCTCGGCCGCCAGCTCAGAAGAGGTGATGCGCTCGCCGCTCACCGCCTGACTCGCGCCGTGGCCGGGCAGATCCCAGGTGAGCACGCGGTAGCGCGGTAACAGCGCAGGGATAACGTCGTCCCAGACCGCCTGACTCATACCCAGCGGGTGCGCCAGCACCACCAGCGGGTTGGCTTGGGCGCCGAGCAAGCGGTAGGCGACGCTACGCCCATTGATCGAATGAAAGGCCATGCTCCGTATCCTTTATCAGCTTATGTTTACCCGAACACCGACAGCGCAACGAAGGTGCCGCCAATGGCCACTCCCGAGATCATCAGCCAAACGATCAAATAGCCCATGATGTCCCGCGCCGAGAGTCCGGCGACCCCTAGAAGAGGCAGCGCCCAAAACGGCTGAATCTGGTTGGTCCAGCCGTCGCCCCAGGTGAACGCCATGATGGTCTGGGCGGGGTCGGCGCCAAGGGCGGCGGCCGCCTCCATCATGATCGGCCCCTGAATGGCCCACTGCCCGCCACCGGAGGGAATGAAGAAATTGACGATACCGGCAGATAGAAACGTCAGTAGCGGAAAGGTGGCAGGGGTGGCGATGGCGATGATCGCTTCCGAGAACTGCGTCACCAGCCCCGCCCCGGTCATCATCCCGGCAATGCCTGCATAGAGCGGAAACTGCACGATGATACCGCGCGCCGCCCCCACCGCCTTCTCGGCTGCCTTGAGGTAGGTCGCAGGATTTTTATGCAGTAACAAGCCCAGGGCGAGGAAAATGATGATGACGGTGTTAAGATCGATGTTGAACTGCCCAGTCACCGCCTGGCCAATGAGATAGAGCGCCGCCAGAGCGCCGAGAAACAGCGTTGGAAAGCGGCTGTTCTCGATCCAGTCGGAGAAGCTTGCATGCTTCTCCAGCACAGGCGCCTGCACGTCATCGTCTTCGGCATCGTCGAGACGCACGATGCGCTCGGGCTGCTTTTGCAGCATGAAGAAGGCCACCAGAAGCAGCAACAGTAGGCACGTTAGCGCGATGTTCCAGCCAGAGTAGAGCGTCTGACTCACTGGCACGATGCCGATGCGATCCTCCATGAAGTGATCCGGTGTGGCGATGACCAGAGGAATCGACGAGGAAGGGCCGCGCACCAGTTCACCGCCGTAGGCGGCCGCCACGATCAGCGGAAAGTGAATCGCTACACGGCGACCCATCTCGCGGGCCAGTATGGCACCGGCTACCATGCCGAAACCCCAATTCAGGTAGTAACACACGAAACTCATCACGATGGTGATTACCATCGCCTGGCGCGGCGTACTGGCGCGCTCGGTGAGACCGGTGAGCATCGCCTGTACGGCAGGCGTCAACGCCAGCACATAGCCGGTGAGCAGCACTAATACCATCTGCATACCGAAGGTGAACAGGCTCGAGAAGCCGCCGCCCCAGTAGGCCGACATCGCCATCGGCGATTGGCCGCCAACGGTCATGCCCAGAACGAAGACAATGGCGGTAAGCATGACCGCCAAAACGAAGGCGCTAGGCAAATAGCGATGTACGAGACGTACCGAAACGTTGGTGATCGCCTGCATGGGGCTTCTCTTATGGTTATCCGTTTGGCCTTCAGGCGCGTTCGATCAGCGTGGCGATGCCCTGACCGACACCGACGCACATGGTGCACAGCGCGTAGCGCTTGCCGCTTTGCTGTAATTCATGGGCGGCGGTGAGCAGCAGCCGCGCGCCGGACATGCCGAGCGGGTGGCCGAGTGCGATCGCCCCCCCGTTGGGGTTGATCCGCGGGTCGTCATCCTCTAGGCCCAGATCGCGCATGCAGGCCAGCGCCTGGGCAGCAAACGCCTCGTTGAACTCGAACACATCGATCTCATCGAGCGACACCCCGGTGCGCGCCAGCAGTTTCTTGACCGCTGGAACCGGCCCGTAGCCCATGATGCGCGGCTCGACACCCGCGGTGGCCATACCGATGATCCTAGCCATCGGCTCGAGGCCGTGC
>NZ_JAMZBD010000113.1:0-7833 GCF_024158685.1 Halomonas sp. 707D4
CTGGTGTGCGGTCCTGGCGACTTTTGTGCCAGAATGCATTTCTCAAGGAGGATTGCCATGACCCAAATGCGCTGGGAGCAGCTGCTCTCGCCCCGCCGGCTGCACGACAAACGCTCGTCGAGCAATCGCGAGATCGGCCGCACCCCGTTTCACAAGGACCATGACCGCATCGTCTTCTCGGGCTCGTTTCGCCGCCTGGGGCGCAAGACCCAGGTGCATCCGCTGACCGAGAACGACCATATACACACTCGCCTGACCCATTCGCTGGAAGTCGGCTGCGTGGGGCGCTCGCTGGGCATGATCGTGGGAGAGCTTCTGAGCGATCACCTGCCGGAGTGGATCACCCCGGCGGATCTGGGCGTGATCGTGCAGACCGCCTGCCTGGGCCACGACATCGGCAACCCGCCTTTCGGCCACGCCGGCGAGTATGCCATTCGCGACTGGTTCCGCCGCGCCGAGGGAAGCGGGCTGCTCGACGGCATGACCGACGCCGAGCGCGAAGACCTGCTCACGTTCGAGGGCAACGCCCAAGGCTTTCGCGTCATCACCCAGATCGAGTACAACCAGTTCAACGGCGGTATGCGCCTCTCGGCGGCCACGCTCGGTACGCTCTTGAAGTACCCGTGGACGGTGCGCTACGGCGGGCGCATGGGCAAGTTCGGCTGCTACCAGTCCGAACAGCCCTTGCTCGAGGAGGTGGCCGAAGCGGTGGGGCTGCTGCCCCAAGGCGAGCAGCGCTGGTGCCGCCACCCGCTGGCCTGGCTTGTCGAGGCGGCCGACGATATCTGCTACGCGCTGCTCGACCTGGAAGACGGGCTAGAGATGGGCATCCTGCGCTATGAGGAAGTAGTGGAGATCCTGCGCCAGATTGCCGGCGAGTTTCCGCCGGAGTACCAGGCGATGCTCGAACGCAACGTCTCCCAACGCCGACGTATCGCGCTGCTGCGCGGCGCGGCCATGGAGCGGGCGGTCAACGAGGTGGGCAGTGTCTTCGTGCAGAACGAGCAGGCGCTGTTGAGCGGCACGCTTTCCGACGACCTGCTGGAGCTTTGCCATCCGGATCTGGGTTGGGGAGTGCAGGCGGCCAAGCAGCTCGCCCGCGAACGCATCTTCCAGAACGAGCGCAAGGCGAAGCTCGAGATCGGCGCCTACACTACGCTCGGCATTCTGCTCGAGGCGTTCATTGGCGCTGCCCACGAGCTGCACCATACCGGGCAGAGCTCCTTCAAGCACCAGCGGGTACTGGCGCTGATCGGCGAGAACACGCCGCTACCCTCCTGGACGCTCTACGACAGCTACCGGCGCATGCTCGATTTCATCGGCGGGATGACCGACCACTACGCGGTGGATCTGGCTCAGGAGATGGGCGGGCGACTGCGCGGCGACTAGCTCACACCGAGGGCTTGCTCAGGTGAGCGAGCTCCATCTGCCGCGAACGCTCCAGCAGTACGTGGATCACCTTGCTGTGGATGGCGTCGCTGAGCGGCCCTGGCGTCAATTCACTCAACTGACGCGATAGCTGCTCGCCGCTGACCACCAGGATGTCCGGCGAGGCCTCGGAGGTATCCACCTCCCAGCCGGGCAGCACCAGCACGCCCTTCACCTTGACGGGCACGCCGCAGCGTCGCTCCAGCCACTGACTCAGCCAGCTCACGCCCTGGCGGGTCTTGTGCAGCGGGCGACGCTCCTGCCAGTGCGGAAAGCGCAGTCGCTCGCGCTCGACCACCACCCGGTTGAGCTCCTTGCCTTCGGTGCTGATGGCGAGCGTCCGCGCGCGGGTTTCCACCACGAAGACGCCGTGGGGCGTGACCACCACATGGTCGATGGTGAAACTGTCGGTCGGCACGTCGTGAAACACGTAATAGGGGTGCGCTTCCGGGCGGATCAGCCGCTCGAGCTCCTGGCCCACCGCCAGCTCGCAGGCGAGGCCCAGCTTGAGCCGGCGGATGCGCTGGTAGTCGCGAATCAGCAGCAGCGAGAACGTCACCACCAGCAACGTGCTGAGAAGGCCATACAGCGCCCACTCCATCCACTCCTGATGGACCACGAAGAGCATGCGGCCCATGCCGTAGACCAGCGGGGCGAGGCTTACGATCGGCCCCAGCGCACCGTTGAGAAACAGGTTGGAAAAGGCCTGGTCGAGGCGTTGGCGAAGCGCCTGGCCGGGTTCGCGCAGCGGCGCATCGAAGGGGGATTTGACGCGCGCGTCGTGAAGGCTACGTAGCGCCAGGACGATACCGGCCATCGCCGCCATCGGGAACAGGAAAATCAGCGGTAGCAAGTATTCCAGCCAAACCATTGCAGTGCCTTACTGGTAAGCAGAGTCGCTCTGCGGTTGTCGTCCGGCGCGCGTTCAGCCTCCCGCCAGCTTGACCTTGTAGCCCATCGCCTCAAGCGCCGCCTTCAGCGTATCACGATGATCCCCCTGGATCTCGATGACGCCGTCCTTCACCGCGCCGCCGGTGCCGCAGCGTTTCTTGAGTTCCTTGGCCAGCGCCGTGAGCTCCTTCGCGGGAAGCGCGATACCGCTGAGAGTCGTCACTCCCTTGCCCTTGCGCCCGCTGGTCTCGCGTCGAATGCGCACGATGCCGTCGAGGGCGGCCAGGCGCGCCTGCTCGCTGTCGTCCTCGCAGCGGCACTGGTCGATAGCCTCGCGGCATTCGGGGCAGGTCTTGCCCTGGTCGGTTGAGTATACAAGACCACCCAGCTGGTCACGTAATGAAGCCATGGGATTTCTCTACTGGTTTACTTGCCAAACGAATAGGCGGGCATCGCCGCGCCTTCGTGTTCGCAGGCCAGTTGCTCGATCACGTCGGCGACCTGGCGCATGCTGCGAATCTCGATGGCGCCGGCCGGGGTGGTTTCCCGGTCGGGAAAGCGGTTGAGGTGAATCACCGTCATCCCGGCCTTGAGCGCCGCACGTACGCCGACCAGCGCATCGTCGATGGCGATGCACTCGTCGGCGCTATAGCCCATGATACTGGCTGCGTGCAGGTGAAGACAGGGTTCGGGCTTCCAGCAGTTGGCGGTATAGCCGCTGAAGAAGCGCTTGCCGAAATAGCCGGTCAGTCGGGTGGCTTTCAACGCCGCCTGGATCTTGCTTTCGGGACCGTTGGAAACCACGGCGCTGGGGAAATGGCGCAGTTTGTCGAGCGCGTCGCGCGCGCCGGGCAGCGTGGTGAGCTCCTGGGTCAGGCGGGTGGCGAGGGTTTCGCGCATGGTGCGCTCGGCGCGGGCCAGGGCATCACTATCCACCGGGCCGAAGCGCGCCTGGAGTTCGGCGACGATGTTGCGAAAGCGGGCGCCGCGAAATTCGCCCATGTAGTCGCGAGGTTCGAAGGGAAGACCCACGGCGTTCAAGGCCGTCGTCATCTCTTCGGCAAGAAGGGGTTCGCTGTCAACCAAAGTGCCATCACAATCGAACAACAAAAGTGGGAGCGGCATCGGTGATCCTTGCAGCGGCAGGCTGCCTGTGTTGAGAAAAGCCGACTAACGTCCTATTGAACGAGATTTTCAGGCCTTTGTGAACACTGTTTTATAATTTTTTTGCAACTAACGTCTGATACTGCCGCGTGCGAATACCGCCGTTACGTCGTGATGTTCGAAAAAAGAGCGTCAAAATCGCTACATGCGTTTACACCCGGCATGGCATGCCGCGTCAGCGTGACAGTCGCCGCGAGTTGGCGCGGCTGCGACGGTGATAGGGCGAGAGCGCCTGCTGGCTGGTGACCCACCAGGGCGCATAGCGACCGTTGAGCGCGCCGAAGAACGCCTTCTGCATTGCAAGGCTCGCTTCCACGCTCGCCTCGATCTTCTCGGTCACCATGCGCTGGTTCTCGAGCATCATCGAGGGGCTGAAGAACGGCTGCGTCTGCCACAGGTGCTGACGCTGGGCGATCGTCGAAAGCGACGTGCTCCACAGCTCCAGCGCCATCATGCCGGCACTGTAGATGCCCATCATGGGCAGGAAAGGAGCTGAGAACGGCGAGGCTGAAGGTTTCATGGTGGCTACCTGCGGCTGGCTTGCGTGAAGGAGTCGACATGAAGCCATACTACACCGATGCTGCGATGCAGCAAGGTGTCGACATGCCAGAGCAAATAAAAAAGGCGGCCGAGGCCGCCTTTCATCGTTCAGCAGGGCAGAAGGCTTACTTGACCTTCGGGTCCAGCTCGCCGCGCGCGTAGCGCTCGTACATTGCGTCCAGGCTGATCGGCTTGATCCGGCTTGCGTTGCCGGCGGTGCCGAAGGCCTCGTAGCGGGCGATGCACAGGTCGCGCATGGCCGTCACGGTCTCTTTCAGGAACTTGCGCGGGTCGAACTCGGACGGGTTCTGGGCCATGAAGCGACGCACCGCGCCGGTGGAGGCCAGGCGCAGGTCGGTGTCGATGTTGACCTTGCGCACGCCGTGCTTGATGCCCTCAACGATCTCCTCGACCGGCACGCCGTAGGTTTCCGGAATCTCGCCGCCGTACTGGTTGATCACCTCGAGCCACTCCTGGGGCACCGAAGAGGAGCCGTGCATGACCAGGTGGGTGTCCGGAATGCGCGCGTGGATCTCCTTGATGCGCTGGATCGACAGCGTATCGCCGGTCGGCGGCTTGGTGAACTTGTAGGCGCCGTGGCTGGTGCCGATGGCGATGGCCAGGGCGTCGACGTGGGTCGCCTTGACGAACTCGGCGGCCTCTTCCGGGTCGGTGAGAAGCTGCTCCATGTCGAGCTTGCCCTCGGCGCCGATGCCGTCCTCTTCACCGGCCATGCCGGTCTCGAGGCTACCCAGGCAGCCAAGCTCGCCTTCGACGGAAACGCCACAGGCGTGAGCCATCTCGACCGTGCGGCGAGTGACGTCGACGTTGTAGTCGTAGTCGGTCGGCGTCTTGCCGTCTTCGCCGAGCGAGCCATCCATCATCACCGAGGAGAAGCCGAGCTGGATCGAGCGCTGGCAGACCGCCGGGCTTGTACCGTGATCCTGGTGCATCACCACCGGAATGTGCGGGAACTCCTCGACCGCCGCCAGGATCAGGTGGCGAAGGAACGGGGCGCCGGCGTACTTGCGCGCGCCCGCCGAGGCCTGGACGATCACCGGCGAGTCGGTCTTGTCCGCGGCTTCCATGATGGCGCGCATCTGTTCGAGGTTGTTGACGTTGAACGCCGGAATGCCGTAGCCGCGTTCGGCGGCGTGGTCGAGCATCTGACGCATGCTGATCAAAGCCATGAAATCACCTTGGGTTGTCGGGGTTGGGATCGGTGGATGTAGGGTCAGGCGCCGCGCGCGGCCGCTTCCAGCGCCGTCACGGCGGGAAGCGCCTTGCCCTCGACGTACTCGAGGAAGGCGCCGCCGCCCGTGGAGATGTAGGAGACGCGATCACCGATGGCGTACTTGTCGATCGCCGCCAGCGTATCGCCGCCGCCGGCGATCGAGAACGCCGGGCTTTCGGCGATGGCTTTCGAGAGCGCCTCGGTGCCCTTGCCGAACTGGTCGATCTCGAACACGCCGACCGGCCCGTTCCACAGGATCGTGCCCGCGTCCTTCAAGAGCCCCGCCAGGCGACCGGCGGTGTCCGGGCCGATGTCCAGGATCATCTCGTCGTCGGCGACCTGATCGACCGGCTTCACCGTCGCCTCGGCGGACTCGGAGAACTCGGTCGCCACCACCACGTCGGTGGGAATCGGGATGTCGACGTTGGCCATCAGCGCCTTGGCCTGATCGAGCAGCTCCGCCTCGTAAAGCGACTTGCCGACATTATAGCCCGCCGCGGCGATGAAGGTATTGGCGATGCCGCCGCCGACGATCAGCTGGTCGCACTTGTCGGACAGCGCGTTGAGCACTTCGAGCTTGGTCGACACTTTCGAGCCGCCGACGATGGCGACCATCGGCCGCCTGGGCGTGGCCAGGGCCTTTTCCAGCGCCTCGAGCTCGCCGGCGAGCAGCGGGCCCGCGCAGGCGGTGGGCGCGAAGCGCGCAACGCCGTGGGTCGAGGCCTGGGCGCGGTGGGCGGTGCCGAAGGCGTCCATCACGAAGACGTCGCACAGCGCCGCGTAGCGCTTGGCGAGGCCCTCGTCGTCCTTCTTCTCGCCGCTATTGAAGCGCACGTTCTCGAGCAGCACCACGTCGCCCTCCTCGAGGGCGGGCGCGGTTTCGAGGTAGTCGGTCGAGAGCGCGACGGGCTGGCCGAGCAGCTCGGCCAGGTGGCGGGCGACCGGCGCAAGCGAGAACTCCTCGGCGCGCTCGCCTTCGGTGGGCCGGCCCAGGTGGCTCATCAGCATCACCTTGGCACCGGCCTTCACCGCCGCCTGGATGGTCGGCAGCGCGGCGCGCAGGCGCGCGTCACTCGATACGCGGCCCTGCTTGATCGGCACGTTGAGATCCTCGCGGATCAGCACACGCTGCCCTTTCAGCGACAGTTCGGACATCTTTTGCACGTTCATCTAAGCGGCTTCCTTGTGGTTGAACGGTGAAGCGGCGAGCCTTCAAGCGTCTCGGCCGGCCTCGAGGGCGGCCAGGCGTCGAGCGATATCCAGCATGCGATTGGCAAAGCCCCACTCGTTGTCGAACCAGCAGAGCAGTTTCACCAGGCGCTTGCCGGCGACGCGTGTCTGCGTGGCGTCCAGAATGCCCGAGTGCGGGTCATGATTGAAGTCGATCGAGGCCATCGGCGCCTCGGTGTAGCCCAGAACGCCGGCCAGGCGCGCCTCGGCCACGCCCTTGAGCAGCGCGTTGACCTCTTGGGCGTCGGTATCGCGCTTCACGGTGAGCGCGGCGTCCATCGCCGAGACGTTGATGGTCGGCACGCGCACGTGCAGGCACTCGAAGCGCCCGGTGAGGGCGGGCATCAGGCGGCTGATGCCGACGGCCAGGCCCGTGTCCACCGGCACGATCGAGTGCATCGCCGAGCGGGTCAGGCGCAGGTCGGTCTGGTGGTAGGCATCGATCACCGGCTGGTCGTTCATCGCCGAGTGAATGGTGGTGGTCACGCCGTGCTCGAGACCCAGCGCCTCGTCGAGCACGGTCAGCAGCGGCACCAGGCAATTGGTGGTACACGACGCCGCCGAGAGGATGCGCTGGTCGAGCGACAGCGCGTCCTGGTTGATGCCCCAGACGATGGTGGCATCGACATCGCTCTCCGCCGGCTGGGAGAACAGGAGCCGCTTGGCGCCGGCCTCGATGTGCCGTTCGGCGGTGGCGCGGTCCTTGAAGCTGCCGGAACACTCGAGCACCAGATCGATGTCGAGCGCTTTCCAGGGAAGCCGTGCCGGGTCCGGCTCGTTGAGCACCTGAATCCGCCGACCGTCGACGATCAGCGCCTCGCCGTCGCTGTCCACGACCCCGGGAAAGCGCCCGTGGGTGGTGTCGAAGCGTGTCAGGTAAGTGATCGTGGCCAGATCCGACAGCTCGTTGATCGCCACGATCTCGAGCTCCGGGTGGCCACGCTCGACCAGCGCGCGCAGCACGCACTGGCCGATGCGGCCGTAACCGTTGATGGCGATGCGATAGGCAGCGTTGGGGTCGGCCATGGAGGACGGCTCTTCAGGAATGGGTGATGGCGCGGCGGCCGTAAGCTCGCGTGATCATAGCGTATTTCAAGGGCCGACTCCTACCAGGTGCCAGGCGAGCGGCAGAAAAAGCGCGGTGAAGATGCCGGTCAGGCTCATGCCGAGCGAGGCGAAGGCGCCGGCGGCGGGGCTCAGCTCGAAGGCCCGTACGGTGCCGATCGCGTGGCCGTTGAGCCCGAGGGCGAAGCCGATGATGCGCTCGTCCTCGATCTTCAACCACCGCGCGGCGGGGCCGGTGAACGCGGCGGTCGCTACCCCGGTCACCAGCAGCGCCCCCAGCA
>NZ_JAMZBD010000114.1:0-7829 GCF_024158685.1 Halomonas sp. 707D4
CCGAGCGTGCTGACCAGCGGCCCCGCCGCGAGTGCCGATACCGCCACGGCGCCGAACACCAGAAACTCGTTGGCCGCCTGCACCCGCGCCTTCTCCGCCGGGCGGTGCGCCTTTGCCGCAAGCCCGGTGGCGGGTAGAAAGGTGAAGTTCCAGCCAAGGCCGAGCAGCACTAGCGCCAGGTTGAAGCCGGCAAAGGTGAGCGAGAGCTGCGCGGCCAGCGTGCTCGCCGCCAGCAGCAGACAGCCCGCCACGATCACCGCCTTCGCCCCCACGCGGGCGATCAACGGCCCGGTGAAGAACGACGGCGCGAACATCGCCACCACGTGCCACTGGATGGTGGTCGCCACGTGATCGAAGCCGTGGCCGGCATGAGACATGGCCAGGGGCGTGGCGGTCATCGCCAGGTTCATCACCGCGTAGCCGACCATCGCCGAGACGACCGCCGTGACGAACGGCGGCTGACGCAGGATCTCGCCCAGCGGGCGCTGCTCGCCGGCCTGCGGTTCGACGAATGCCTTGGGTAGCCGGGTGACGAGCAGTAACCCGAGCGCAACCACGTAGAGCACGGCAAGCCCGGCGAAGCTCGCCAGAAACGGCACCTCGGAGAGTTCGCGGCTGAAGCGCGCAAGCCAGGGTCCGGCGAAGGCGGCGAGTAACCCGCCGCCCATGACGAGCCCCAGCGCGCGCTCGCGGTGGCGCGCCTTCGCGGCCTCCAGCGCGGCGAAGCGATAGAGCTGGCCAAAGCCGATGCCCACGCCGATCAGGAAGGTGGCCAGCAGAAACAGCCCGAAGTGGCCCAGTGACAGGGCCAGCATGGCCACGAAAGTGCCGACGAGTCCGACCAAATTGCCCAGCACGAAGCCGCGCTTGCGCCCGAGCCGGCCCATGATCAGCGAGGCGGGGATCGTCGCGCCCATCAGCCCCAGCCACTGCACCGCCACCGGCAGCGTCGCGAAGGCGGGACCGGGGGCAAGTGCGGCACCCACCAGCGGCGAGACGGCGATGAGCAGGATGTTGCCGCTGACCAGCAGCGCCTGACACAGGGAAAGCAGCCATACGGATAGCGGCATGTGAAGGTCCTCGATTCAAGCGTGAGAGGAAGAGAAACGCGCCCGGTAGACCGAGGGCGAGACGCCGTAATGGCGCTGGAACTGGCGACGCAGCTGCTCCGCCCCGCCCAGGCGGAGCCCGTTGGCCAGCCGCTCCTGGGAGGACGGCGGGCCGCTGCGGGAAAGCGCCAGGCGCACCTGTTCCAGGCGCAGGCGGGTCAGGTAGCGGTGCGGCGTGGTGTTCAGGTGGCGCGCGAAGAGGCGCGTCAGGTGGCGCGGCGACACCGCCATGACGTCGGCCATGCTCTCCAGGGTGTGCGCGCCGCCGGGGTCGGCGTGGAGACTGTCGAGCAGGCGGCGCAGAGGACCGGCGCTCTGTTGATGGCGAAGGGTTTCGCTGAACTGCGACTGGCCGCCCGGGCGGTGCAGGAACATCACGAGCTCCCGGGCGACCTGACCGGCAAGGGCCGCGCCGTGGTCGGCCTCGACCAGCGACAGCGCCAGGTCGATCCCCGCCGTCACCCCGGCGCTGGTGTAGCGTCCCCGGCTTTCGAGATAGAGCGCATCGGCCTCGACGCTCAGCGCCGGGTGCGCCCGGGCGAGCGCCTCGGCATGGCGCCAATGGGTGGTGACGCGACACCCGTCGAGCAGGCCCGCCGCGGCCAGCAGGAACGCCCCCGTGCAGATCGACCCCAGCCGGCGTACCCGGGGCGCGGCGTCCTGCAGGCGCGCCAAAAGCAGCGGGTCGAGGCGTTTTTCCATCACCCCGCGGCCGCCGGCGACCAACAGCGTATCGAGGGGCAGGCGATCCGCCAGCGTTTCGACGGCGATATCGGCATGGACGCCAAGCCCACCGTTGGTCATCACGCTGCCCGGCGCCTCGGCCGCGAGGGTCAAGTGATAGAGCGCCTCGCCGCCAAGCTCGTTGGCGGTGGCGAACACCTGCCAGGGGCCGCTGACATCCAGCAGCTGGCAGTCGTGAAAGGCGAGCAGGGCGATGGAGCGCGTCACGCGAAAGACTCCGCAAAGAGGGAGATCGCAGTTTCCGCCGCCGGCGCGATGTCGGCAAGGACCATCACCCCACCGATCAGGACATCAGCGCTTGGTGCTAAAGGGCCAGCGCCGCGCGCGCGGCGCCCAGCTCGATGATCAGCGTATCGCGCTCCTTGAGGGCGTAACGTCGATCCTGCTCGTCGAGTGCCGCGAGGTTGGCCTCGACGTTGAGCAGCACGCTCTCGACCGCCGCGCTCAAGAGATATCCGCCGGCGCGGGCATCGCTTTCAAACTGCGCCTCGATGTTTTCCAGGATCTCCTCGCCAAGCGCCAGCGCCTCGAGGCAGCGCCGGGCGGTGGACAGCGGCACCTCGACGGCATCACGTGCGGCGCGGTGAAGGGCTGCGGCGCGCGAGGCGCGCTCTTGCTCGGTCTGCTGCGGTCGATCGAGCGCAGCCATCATGGCCTCGAAGGCGGTGACGTCGGCGTCGGCCAGCGGCGCCAGCGCCTGCTGGAGCGCTTCGCCGCGTTCGATGAGCGTGGCGCGCGATGCCCTCGGCGCATGACGCTGGCCAAGGTGGAGCCCCTTGAGCATCAGCGCGAGGCCGCAGCCGGCGGTCACCGTCGCCGCCGCGCCGCAGCCGGGCATCGGGTCGTGGGCCAGGGCGTCGCGAAACGCGTCGAGCGGCGTCTGCCAGATGCCTGGGTGGTCTGCTTGCTGGGTCATGACGGCTCCTTGAAGGCGGCCGGCGCGACGAACTCGCGCCGGGATGCGGGGTCGAAAAAGGTTGATTTCAGGTTAATTCATTTATGCCCCGAACAGGCGACGATTGCGGTAGTATCAAAGCAGAGGTGCACGCTTAACCGTTTTTCATGGACGTTTTCATACGATTTGCTTACAAGGAGTCTCGCTCTTGACGACGCTTAACGACACCCCCGCCGCCACGGCGACCGAACTCTACGAGCGCATCATGGCCGCCGACGGGTCCGACGGGCTCGACTGGCCCGAAGCCGACGTGCAGCTCGACGCGGCCAACGACACCCTGCTCTTCACCCTGCACGACTACGGCAACCTCACGCTTACGCTATCGCGCAGCGACGAGGAGTGGGTGGCGATGACGCCCATCATCCCGGTCGAGCGCATCGCCGACCAGGCCGCGCTGAACGAGGAGCTGCTGCGCCAAGGCGTGCTGCTGCCGCTGGCCTCGATCGGCATCGTCACCTTCGACGAGCGCGACTACTACGTCGCGTTCGGCCAACTGTTCGGCGATTCGCGGCTGGCCTCCATCTGCGCCGAGCTGCACGCCACCGCCAGCGCCGCCGTGGAAGTGGCGCGGCTGATTCAGGATCATTTCGTCAACCCGATTCGTTGATTTTCAGGAGTTCCCATGCTGAACAAGATCATGACCGCCCTTCGCGGCAAGGCCCACGAGACCGGACAGGCCGTGGTGGATTCCCAGGCGCTGCGCATCCTCGACCAGGAGATTCGTGACGCCGAGCAGCACCTCAAGGCCTCCAAGACCGAGCTCGCCCGCCTGATGGGCCAGCGCCAGATCAACAGCGACAAGGCCGCCACCCTCGAGAAGAAGATCGACGAGCTCGAGCAGAGCGCCGCCGCCGCCCTGGAGAAGGGCGAGGAGCAGCTGGCGCTGGAAGTGGCCGAGCGCATCGTCGCGCTGAGCGAGGCGCTGGATGCCGAGCAGCACATCGTCGGCGAGTTCGACACCAGCATCGAGAGCCTGCGCGGTGCGATCCGCAATACCGAGAACCAGCTGCGTCAGCTCAAGCAACAGGTCAGCGTGGTCAAGGCGACCGAGTCCGCCCAGCGGGCGCAGTCCGCCGTGGCGGCGCGTCACTCGGGCCAGAACAGCGCCATGGGCAGCGCCATGGAGTCGCTGGAGCGCATTCGCGAGCGCCAGGCGCTGGATTCGGCCCAGATGAAGGCCGCCGAGCAGCTCTCCGCCGAGGAGAGCGGCAGCGAGCTCGAAACGCGCCTCAAGGCCGCCGGCATCGGCGCCAGCGACCGCAAGGCCGACGACGTGCTGGCGCGGATCAAGGCCAGAAAGAGCGCTTCCTGAGCCGGCCCCCATTCCATCGCGTCGAGCAGGGAGGCCCGGCAATCCGCGGCCTCCCGGGGAGAAGATGACATGCTCAAGACACTGAAAGCGCTGCTCGGCAAGCCAGACGAGGAGCAAGCCCCGCAGGCGGCGTCGCCGGCGGGCTTCGCCCTGGGTCTTCCGATCGGCATGACGGCGGAGGACTTCGCCGGGCTGCGCCTGGATGGCCGGGTGCGCCTGAACCTGAGCGAGCTGGCCGCCTTTTCCGATACGCTGTTCACCTGGGAGAGCGACCGCGACTACCACATCGCCGCCGTCGGCCACGTGGAGCTCGGCCAGGGTGCGCACCTGGTGCGCTTCTACCTCGACAACGACACCTGGCTTCAAGCCAACGTGGAGAACCGACGGGTCATCGAGTACAAGCTGTTCGACTTCTATCGCGTGAGCCACCTCTCGAACGACGAGTTCGATGCGCTGCTCGATCCAGGCGCGCCGGCGTCGCGCCCGCTGGGTACCCGGCAGCTCACGATCGAGGCGACCGGCGATCAGGGCGCGCGTGAATTCACCCGGGTATGGGGCGACCCGGCCAGCGACTGGTCGCCGCCGGTGCAGTTCGAGGAGCGTGTGACGACCTCGGAAAGCGTCACTAGCCGCCAGGTGGTCCATCATGCCATGCTCTTCGAGCGCTCGATCGCGGGCTCCGAGCGCATGGAGTACGTCCTGATGAGCGGCGAAAGCGACGAGGACGGCAGCTTCATGCTGGTGGAGAACCTCGGCGTTGACGTGGCCTCGATCGACATTGATGCTATTTGACCATCGAGCCATTACTTTAGGCCGTCAAGCGCCCCATTTCGAACAAGGAAGACGCGACCATGAACTACCTGCAAGGCCTGCCTCATTTTCTGGGCTACCTGATCGGCGCACTGATCCTGCTGGGCGCCTTCATGTACTGCTACAGCCGCATCACCCCGCACAAGGAGTGGCTCTTGATTCGCCAGGGCAACGCGGCGGCCGCGACCGCCTACGGCGGCTCGATTCTCGGCTTCACGCTGCCGCTCTACAGCGCCATGGCGAACTCGATCAGCTTCATCGACTTCCTGCTGTGGGGCGTCATCGCCTTCGGCGTGCAGCTGGCCACCTTCTTCGGCCTGAAAGTGATGCTCAAGAGCCAGGGGGAGAGCCTCTCCACCCATATCAGCGAAGGCCACATGGCCTACGGCATTCTCGTCGGCAGTATCTGCATCGCGGTCGGCCTGCTCAACGCCGCCTCGATGACCTGGTAAGGAGCGCATCATGACCCGAGACGATCAACCCTCTCACCTGCCCCACCGCAAGCGCAGCCTGCGGCTGTCACTTGCTTTGATGGGCGCCGGCGCCTTCACGCTCACTGGCTGCGGCCAGTCCGAGGAGGTGACCGACGTCAGCTTCGACAGCCCCAAGAGTTTCCAGAGCGTCGAGGAGTGCGTGGCGGCCAACGTCTACACCGAGAGTGCCTGCGAAGAGGCGTACCAGGCCTCCATCAAGGAAGTGCCGCGCTTCGACTCGCTGGAGGCCTGCGAAGCCGAGCACGGTGAAGGCGCCTGCGTCGCCCCCACCGAGGAGCAGGCCCAGGCCGCCACCGGTACCAGCGGCGGCAGCTGGTTCATGCCGGCGCTGATGGGCTACATGGTGGGCAACATGATGTCGCGCACCAGCCGTGGGGCCACCCGCCAGGGGCTCTACCAGGAGCCGGTCTACCGCAATCGCCAGAACCAGGGCAACTGGAACGCGGCCACCAACCAGGCGAGCCAGCGGGTCAGCCAGCGCCAGCAGACGATGCGCAACGTCGCCACCCAGAACCGCCAGGCGACCCAGCGCAGCGGCTTCGGCTCGCGCTCCTCCGCGCGCGGCGGCTGGGGGTCCTGAGCCCTCCATGCTGAGAGTCGACATCGCCGAAAGGCCGAACTGGAAAACCCTGGCCGAGGAGCTGGGGTTTCATTTTCATACCATCGACGGCGAGCCCTACTGGAAGGAGAGCGCCTACTACCAGTTCACCCTCGAGCAGGTCGAGCGTGACATCGAAGCGCCTTCCGAGGAGCTTCACGAGATGTGCATGGCGCTCGTGGACAAGGTGTGCCACTCCAACGCCCTGCTCCAGCGCCTGGCGATCCCGGAGTTCATGTGGGACACCATCTTCGACTCCTGGCGCGCCGGCCAGCCGCACCTCTACGGGCGCATGGACTTCGCTTACGCAGGCGATGGCCCGGCCAAGCTTCTGGAGCTCAACTACGACACGCCCACCTCGCTCTACGAGGCGGGGCTCTTCCAGTGGGTGTGGCTCGAGCAGGCGATCGAGCAGGGCCTCGTTCCGCGTCATGCGGACCAGTTCAACTCGATCCAGGAGAAGCTGATGGGGGCGCTGGCCCACATCGGCCAGCGCCTGCGCGACAACACGCTGCACTTCTCGTGCATCAAGGACAACGCCGAGGAGCGCGCCACGGTTCACTACCTGCAGGACATCGCCGTGCAGGCCGGACTGAAAGCGCCGTTCATCCACACCGAGGATATTGGCGTCTTGCAAGGCGGCGACTATTTCGTCGACCTGGAGGATGCGCCGATCCACGCGCTGTTCAAGCTCTACCCCTGGGAGGAGCTGGCCCAGGAAGCGTTCGGCCAACTCATTCCCAAACTCGATACCCACTGGTTCGAGCCGCCCTGGAAAGCGGTACTCTCCAACAAGGGAATTCTGCCGCTTCTGTGGGAAGAGTACCCGGATCACCCCAACCTGCTGCCCGCGTACTTCGAAAAACCCGGCGAGACGACTCTGCCACCAGGCTGGGTGCGCAAACCGTTTTTTTCACGCGAAGGCAGCAACGTGGAGCTCACGACCAACGACGGCGCGTTCGAGAGCGTGGCCGGGCCCTACGTGGACAGCCCCTGGATTCGGCAGGCGTATCATCCCATGCCGCGTTTCGGTGACTTTCACGCCCTGGTGGGGAGCTGGGTGGTGGGAGATCGCGCCTGCGGGATGGGCATTCGCGAGGACGTGGGGCGAATCACCAAGGACTCCTCCTGCTTCGTGCCCCACGCGATCGTCTGAGTCCGCGTCAGGCGGCGCTGGCGTTATGGACAGGTCCGGGATAGCGGCGCGAGGCCTGGCTCGATGCGTAACCGGGCCACAGGGCGCCGGCATCCGCGCGCTCGAAGCTGCGCGCCCCGACCCACGCGAGCGGCTCGGCCAGCTTGACCTCCTGCATGGCGCTGCCCGGCGCCAGGCGCAGCAGGTAATTATGGCTTTCGGTCGGGTGCCAGTGCGACAACAGCTCGAAGGGCGCCTCCGGCGAGCGCCGGGCGGCGATCACGCCAAGCGCCGGCTCGCTGTAGAGTTCGACGATATCGGTCACGCCTTTCTGCTCGAGCGTCTGGCGGGTCGCGTCGTCGAGCGGCGTGGTGGTGATCGCGGTGACGCCATCGGGCAGCGCCGGCAGGCGCGCCGCAAGCTGGCGCCAGCGCTGGCTGTCGGTGGCGATGACGTCGCCGGTATTGAGTTCCCACAGCGCATTGGCGTTGTCGGCAAGCGAACGCGCCTGCCAACCCGCCTCCTGGGGCAAGAGCGCCCCGAGCACGAAGCCGGAGACACTTTGCAGCGACAGCCAGCTGATCAGCCGCCGCTCCTGGGCCTCGGGCAGCGCCAGCATCGCCCGCAACGCTTTCGCCTCTTGGCTCAAGCTAGCGGCCGTATGGCGGTAGC
>NZ_JAMZBD010000115.1:0-7785 GCF_024158685.1 Halomonas sp. 707D4
ACATTAATTTTCCCTCGCCGAAACGCAGCGGGGCCGCCCGAAGGCGGCCCCGCTGGATGACGGTCGAGGGTCAGACGTCCTCGTCGTCGGGCAGGTTGTGGCCTTCCACTTCCGGCCCGCTCAGCTTGCGACGCGGATCGAAGCGGTCGTCCACCGCACTGCCCCCCTTCTTCGGCTGGCCTGCGGGGCTGCCGTCGATGGTGAAGTCCTGCTGCATGACGCGCAGGTTCGCCGGCGGCGCGGAGCCGGACTTGTCCTGACCGAAGTAGATCGTGGAGTGCGGGAACGGAATCTCGATGCCTGCCTGGTCGAAGCGCATCTTGACCAAGCGGTTGAAGGCCCGACCCACGCCCCACTGGTCCCCGGGGGTGGTCTTGATCACCACGCGGATGTTGACCGAGCTGTCGGCAAGCGCGGTGACGCCGGCCACGGTCATGTCCGCCAGGAGCTTGAAGCCGTGCTCCTCGCTGGCCTTGAGGTCCTCGAAGGCGAGCTTCAGCTGGTCGATGGCATCGTCGATGCTCTCGCGGTAGGCGATACCGTATTCGCCCACGTGGTTGCCGTACTCGCGCATGTAGTTCGAGACGGTATCCACGCTCGAGAACGGCACGATGTGGTAGGTGCCGGAGAGATCGCGGATCGCCACCGAACGAATGCTCAAGCGCTCGGCGGTGCCGGTGATGCCGCCCACGGTCACCACGTCGCCGGTGTTCATGGCGTTCTCGATCTGGATGAACACGCCGGTGATCACGTCCTGGACGAGCTTCTGGGCGCCGAAACCGATCGCCAGACCCAGCACACCGGCACCGGCGATCAAGGGGCCGATGTTGATGCCGATCTCGGAGAGCAGGATCATGCCGGTGATCGTCACCATGGCGATCGCCAGAGCGTTGCGGAACAGGCTCAGCAGGGTCTTGGCCCGGGGGGAAGGTTCGCCGCCGCCAGTTTCCGGGTTGAGCTTGTGCTCGATCAGACTCGCCAGGGCAAGCCAGATGCCCAAAGACACGATGAGAATCACCGCGATGCTGATCAGCCGCCCGACGATCAGGCCACCACGCTCGGAAGCGTACCAGTTGGCCAGGTGGAAGGCGCCCCAAGCATCCAGCACGACCATGATGACGGCGACCAGGATGATCGTGCGCAGCACGCGCAGCGCATTGGGCACGTAGCTGTTGAGCCGGTGTTCGAGCATCGGCAGCTTGCGGCGCAGGTCGTCGGAGAGCGTGATGCGCCGGCCGATGGTCTGGGTCAGGAAGGTGGACAGCAAGATGCCGATCACCACTGCCGCCAAGGTCTTGAGGGTGGCGAACAGCACGAAGGGCAGCGCCTCGCCTGGACGAATCAACACCAGTACGAACACGATCAAGAAGTAGAGCAGCGCGAACAGGTGCCAGGTACGCGCGAACAGATGCAGCGAGATCCGGCTGGCTGTCATGGTGGAGCGGTTGCCCATGCCGTAGAGGTTGTCGCGCAGGCGCACCCGATTCTTCAGCACCACCGCCACGGCGTAGACGAACGCCAGCACCATGATGAACGTGCCCACGGCCTGGCCCAGGGTGGGCGACACGTAGAAGTTGACCAGCGGTACCACCACCATCAGCCCGTAGCCGACCATGCCGATCAGCCGGGCGATCCAGCGGTTCCAGTAATTGGCCTCGTAGCTCGAGATCGGCAGCAGACGAAGCCCTTCGTAGCTCGACGAGAAGAGCATGCGCATGGCCGCCTTGAGCAGCTCGATGATCAAGAAGGCGTTGAGGAACAGCGATGCCCGGGTCGAGAGCTCGCCGGTTTCCCCCACGGCGAAGGTGGCGATCAGATTGCCCACCACGTAGGCAGCGCCGATCAGCACCACGTCCACGACTGCGGCCAGGAACACGCAGATCACCAGCCGGAAGATGGACGTCACCTGCTCACCGGCTCGCGACCACGTGCTGAGTTTCATGAACAGGCTCTTCGCCAGGCGGCGCAGCACGAAGAAGACGGCGAAGGTGGCCAGGATCACGATGCCAAGGTTGATCGCCGCACTCATGAAGGCGGCGGTATCGAAGTTGCCCCCGCCCTGGCCGCTGAACAACGCACCGACGATTCCCACCGCCTGCTCGAGCTGCGTACCCACGTCCCCCACCACGCGACTGGTCAGTTCCGCCAGTTGGCGCGGCGTCGATACGTCTTCCGGGGCCAGGTTGCCGCCCTCGGCGGCCGCCTCCGGCGACAGCTGGCTTTCAAGCCCCGCAGGAAGCGTGGAAGCCTCGCTGCGCAGCCGTTCGATGAGCTCCTGGCGGGCCTGGTCGTTTTCGAGCAGTTCGGCCAGCGCCTCGTAGGAGGGCGGAGACTGCGTGGAGTCGGCGGTTTCGTCGTTGCCGGCGCTGAGCGTGGTTTGCGCAAAGGCCGGGGCAATCATGGCGAACAGCATAAGCAGCCAAACGCCGAGCCAGGGTAGTGAACGTGATGGCGTCACACCTGAATCTCCCTTTAGGTGGTGGGGGGTAGTCGAACTAACGGCAAAACCGCGTTATGCAAATCATAGCGTTGAGTCGTGAATCCTGCATAACGGGCAGCGTGCAACGACCGATTTCGCAAGGGCGCAGGGTAACACGGCACCTCTTTGATCGTTACCGTGCAGCGCCGGATCAGACGCAGTAAGGCGCCAGCCACTGGGCGGCGAAGGCCAGCACCAGGGCGTAGCGCGCGCCTTTGGCCAGCACGATCAAGCCGATGGCGCGCCACCAGGAGAGCCGCAAGAGCCCTGCCACCACGGTGAGCGGATCGCCGATGATCGGCACCCAGCTGAGCAACAGGCTGTAGGCGCCAAAGCGCGCGTAGAAGCGCCCGGCGCGATCGAGCTGGGCAGGCGAGGCGGGAAACCAGCGCCGGTGGCGAAAGCGGCGCGCGTAGCGCCCGAGCGCCACGTTGACGAGGCTGCCCAGGGTGTTGCCGAGCGTGGCCACGCACCAGAGGGCGAGTACCGTGTGACCCTGGCACCACTGACGGGCGAGCCACACTTCGGAGCCACCGGGCAAAAGCGTTGCGCTGAGCAGCGCAATCCAGAACAGGCTGAACACGGATCGAGGCTGGCGGGCCGACGGCTCAGGGCAGCCGGCCACCGAGCTTGGCGGTGATGTTGTTGGCCGCCTCGCGAACGAGCTGACCCAGGCTCATCAGGCGCTCTTCGGGAATGCGCGCCATGGGACCGGAAACCGAAATGGCCGCGATCGGCATGCGCCGCTCGTCGAAGATGCACGCCGCCACGCAGTGCAGGCCGATGGCGTGCTCTTCGCGGTCGCAGGCAAATCCCTGGCGGCGGATGACGCGCACCTCCGCCTCGATCGCCTCCGGGTCGAAGAAGGTGTTGGGGGTGACCCGCGAGAGCGTATCGTCCTTCAAGAGCTCGGCGCGCTCGTCGTCGCTCATGCCGGCGAGCAGCGCCTTGCCCACGCCCGAGGCGTGCAGCGGCGCCCGCGAGCCGAGCTTGGTGATCATGCGCATCATCTGGGTCGATTCGTGCTGGGCGAGAAACACCGCCGTTGCGCCATCGCGAATGCCGAGGTTGGCGGTTTCACCGGTATCCAGGGTAAGCCGGCGCAGGAAGGGCCGGCTGGTGGCCACCACGTCCCGCGCCTCGAGAAAGCTGTTGCCGATGCGAAACGTCTTGACGTCGATGCGCCAAAGCCCCTGCTCGCTCTCCTGGGTGACGAAGCCCTGGCCCTGCAGCGCCTGGAGCAGGCGATGGGTGGTGGACGGCGCGAGCTCGGCCATCTCGGCGAGCTCGGAAAGCGCCAGCCCCAGCGGGCTCGCCGCCAGATGCTCGAGCAGCGTCAAGCCGCGCACCAGCGACTGGCTGTGCCCGCCGCTTGCCTTCGCGGCTCCCGCCGGGCGTCCTACCGATCTGCGCTTGGCCTCGCTCACCGTACTTTCTCCTCACTCGCTTTCGACGCAAAACCGGCAGGATAACGCGAGGCGCCGCCGAATGTCGCGTTTGCGGAAATAAATCCCACGGCAGCGGATAAAAACGACGATAGCGCCATGCAGGCGCTATCGAGGGTGACGCGGTCGAATCAGGCGCGTTGGCGCTGATCGAAGCCCAGCGGGTGAGGCTCGCCGCGCGCCTTGGCAAGCTCGATCTGGCGCTGGCGCTCGCGGGCGGCGGCGCGGGTCTTCTCCGGCAGCGAGTCGATGCAGTGCGGGCAGCTGATGCCGGGCTCATAGGCCGCGCTTCGCATGTCTTCTTCGGAAATCGGCCGGCGGCAGGCGTGGCACTGCTCGAAGGCGCCTTCGCTCAGGTCGTGGCGCACGGTGACGCGGTTGTCGAACACGAAGCACTCACCGCGCCACAGCGATTTCTCTTCCGGCACCTTTTCGAGGTAGTTCAGCACGCCGCCCTTGAGGTGATACACCTCCTCGAAGCCCTCGTTCAGCATGAAGCTCGAGGCCTTCTCGCAGCGGATGCCGCCGGTGCAGAACATCGCCACCTTCTTGTGCTTGGCCGGGTCGTAGTGCTTGCGCACGTAGTCGGGAAACTCGCGGAAGGTGGTGGTCTTGGGGTCGATGGCGCCTTCGAAGGTGCCGATCTCCACCTCGTAGTCGTTGCGGGTGTCGATGACCAGCACTTCCGGGTCGGAGATCACGTCGTTCCACTGTTCGGGCTCGACGTAGGTGCCCACGGATGCGTTGGGGTCGACGCCTTCGATTCCCATGGTGACGATCTCGCGCTTGAGCTTCACCTTGGTGCGGTAGAACGGCATCTCGTCGCAGTACGACTCCTTGTGGTCGATGTCCGTCAGGCGCGGGTCGGCGCCGAGCCAGGCAAGCAGCGCATCGATCCCTTCGCGGGAACCGGCCACGGTGCCGTTGATGCCCTCGCGGGCCAGCAGCAGCGTGCCTTTCAAGCCGTGGTCGACCATGGTCTGTTTGAGCGGCTCGCGCAGCGCCTCGAAGTCGTCGAGGGTGACGAACTTGTACAGCGCAGCCACCACGATGGGGGCCGTCGGGGAAGAGGCAGTCATGAAATACTCCTGGTAGTCGCCCTCGCAAAGGGCGGACCGGGTTGAAAACGCGCCCATTCTACCAAAGTGCCCGCCCGGCGTGAACGGTGTCGACTTGACGCAGATCATGGTGCGACGGGCTCAATCGTCGATTTTATCGACCGCAGGGCGCCAAAAGCTTCACTTCGGCGCCACCGGCGACGGTCGTATAGTGGGCATCATCCTCCCCCCCTTTGGAGTCCCCATGAAAATTCGTCGCTCGCAGGAGCGTGGTCACGCCGACCATGGCTGGCTGAACTCCCACCACACCTTCTCGTTTGCCCACTATATGGACCCGGCCCACATGGGCTTTCGTGCGCTGCGGGTCATCAACGAAGATCGCGTCGCGCCGGGCCACGGTTTCGGCACCCATGCCCACCGCGATATGGAGATCGTCTCCTACGTGCTGAAAGGCGAAATGGCCCACAAGGACAGCCTCGGCAACGTCGAGATCATGCGCCCGGGCGATGTCCAGCGCATGAGCGCCGGCACCGGCGTGCGCCACAGCGAATACAACGCCTCGGAAAGCGACGGGCTGCACTTCCTGCAGATCTGGATCGAGCCGGACACGCTCGGGCTTGCGCCGAGCTACGCGCAGAAGGCGTTCGCGCCGGCGTCACGCCAGGGCCAGTGGCGGCTGGTCGTCTCCCGCGACGCGCGCGAGGGCTCCGTCGGCATCCATCAGGACATCGATCTCTACAGCGGCCTGTTCGACGGCGAGGTGCCTGCGCTTCCCGCCCGGCGCCACGTCTGGCTTCACGTGGTGGAGGGCGCGCTCGAGCTCAACGGCGAGCGCCTGGAGACCGGCGACGCCGCCGCCCTCGACCCCGACGAGCCGCGCGAGATCGGCCAGGCCGAAGGCGCTCACGTGCTGCTGTTCGATCTGGCCTGAAGCGTCCGGCTCCGGGCATGAAAAAGCGGCCTCCCCAGGGAGGCCGCTTGCGTGTTCGCGCCGGGGAGGTGCGCTCAGTGCGCCGAGTAGAGCACGCGAATCTTCAGGGTGTGCTCGACTTCCCTGAGCGCCTCGAGCGCCTGGGGGCCGTAGGCCTTGTCGACGTCGATCACCACGTAGCCGACGCTTTCGTTGGTCTGCAGGTACTGGCCGGAGATGTTGATGCCGTTTTCCGACAGCACGCGGTTGATCTGGGACATCACGCCGGGCACGTTGTCGTGGATGTGCAGCAGGCGGTGCTTGTCCGGGTGGGCGGGCAACGCCACTTCAGGGAAGTTGACCGAGGTGATGGTGGTGCCGTTGTCGGAGTAGGTGGTGAGTTTCTCCGCCACCTCGATGCCGATGTTCTCCTGGGCCTCGAGGGTGGAGCCGCCGATGTGCGGGGTGAGGATCACGTTCTCGAGACCGCGCAGCGGGCTCTCGAACTCCTCGTTGTTGCCCTTAGGCTCCACCGGGAAGACGTCCACCGCCGCGCCGTTGAGATGGCCGGACTTGATCGCCTCGGCCAGCGGCTCGATCTCGACGACGCTGCCGCGCGAGGCGTTGATGAGCACCGCGCCGGGCTTCATCGCCGCGATCTCCTTCTGGCCGATCATCCAGCGCGTGGAGGGCAGATCCGGCACGTGCAGGCTGACCACGTCGGCGCGACCGAGAAGCTCCTCGAGGCTGCCGACCTGGCTTGCGTTACCCATGCCGAGCTTGGTGATGATGTCGAAATAGATGACGTTGAAGCCGAGCGACTCGGCGAGCACCGAGAGCTGCGCGCCGATGCTGCCGTAGCCGACGATACCGAGGGTCTTGCCGCGCGCCTCGTGGGAGTTCGCCGCGGATTTCAGCCAGCCGCCCTGATGGGCGCGGGCGTTCTTCTCGGGAATGCCGCGCAGCAGCATGATGGCCTCGGCCAGCACCAGCTCCGCCACCGACCGGGTGTTGGAGTAAGGGGCGTTGAACACCGCCACGCCCCGCTTGAGCGCGGCGTTCAGGTCCACCTGGTTGGTGCCGATGCAGAAACAGCCCACGGCCACGAGCTTTTCCGCCGCCGCGAACACCCGCTCGTTGAGCTGGGTGCGCGAGCGGATGCCGATGAAATGAACATCGCGGATCTTCTCGATCAGCGCCTCTTCGTCCAGGGACGTCGGCAGGTGCTCGATGTTTTCGTATCCGGCGTTGCGAAAATTGTCCACCGCGCTCTGGTGGACGCCCTCGAGAAGCAGGATCTTGATCTTGCTCTTTTCCAGGGACGTTTTGGCCATGGCTGAATCAACCCCTATGCTCGGCGACGGGCGCCGTTTATCGGTTCACGAAAGGCCGCCATGGTAGCACAGTGGGCGCCTGGGCCTGGATGAAAACGGTGCGTTTTCAAAATGAACGTGTCGCACGTTGACCGCACGGCGCGGCCAAGGGCAGACGCCACCCCCCGGCCTCGGTGTATACTGTGCGTTTACGGTGGGCGGGCAGGTACGCCGCCTCGAACGGGCGCCAACAGGCAGGCTAGGGTCAATGAGCGACAGCACTCCCCCCGAACAGGATTTCGCCACCACGGTTTCAGCGCTTGAAACCCTGGTGGAACGGCTCGAATCCGGCGAGCTTTCGCTGGAGGAAGCGCTCGGCGCCTTCGAGCAGGGCGTGAAACTCACCCGCGATGCCCAGGCACGCCTGGACCGCGCAGAGCTCAAGGTGCGCGCCCTGACCGAAGATGCGGATGGCCAGCTGCGCGTGGCGCCGTTCGATCAGCCGCCGAGCGCCGCAGGCGACGCCCCCGACGACGACCAGGAGCCAACGCCGCCATGGTAAGCCAGACCCTCACCCGCC
>NZ_JAMZBD010000116.1:0-7774 GCF_024158685.1 Halomonas sp. 707D4
CTCCGCCGGGAGGGTCCTTGAAAGCGCGTCCAGCGAGCTCATCCGTTCGCTACCTCGCTACCCGCGATCAAACGGCGCTTTTTCAGGTGGATCAAGAGAATCGATACCGCCGCCGGGGTGACGCCGGAAATACGCGCGGCGTGGGCGAGCGTCTCGGGGCGCGCCTCGGAAAGTTTCTGGCGAATCTCGTTGGAGAGCCCCTCGACCTTCTGGTAGTCGAGCTCCGCCGGCAAGGGGGTCGCCTCGTGGCGCTTGAGCTTGTCGATCTCGTCCTGCTGGCGGTCGATGTAGCCCTGGTACTTGGCGTGGATCTGCACCTGCTCGGCGACGGCACCGCGCTGCGCCGCATCGCTCTCGAGTCCCGGGAGCGTGGTGATATCGGCGTAGGTCAGCTCCGGACGCTTGAGAAGATCCGCCAGCGAGTACTCGCGGCCCAGCGGGTGGCCGGTCTTCTCGGCGATCTTGTCGGCGGCGGCGGTGTTGGGCTGCACCCATACCGCCTTGAGCCGCGCGCTTTCACGCTCGATCGCCTCGCGTTTGTCGCAAAACGCCGTCCAGCGAGCATCGTCCACCAACCCCAGCTCGCGGCCCTTTTCGGTCAGGCGCAGATCCGCATTGTCCTCGCGCAGCATCAGGCGGTATTCCGCTCTTGATGTGAACATGCGGTAGGGCTCCTTGGTGCCCAGGGTGATCAGGTCATCCACCAGTACGCCCAGGTACGCCTCGTCCCGGCGCGGGTGCCAGGCGTCGAGGGACTTCGCCCGGCGGGCGGCGTTGAGCCCGGCCAGAAGCCCCTGGGCGCCAGCCTCCTCGTAGCCGGTGGTACCGTTGATCTGGCCGGCGAAGAACAGGTTGTGGATGAATTTCGTTTCCAGCGAGTGCTTGAGATCGCGCGGATCGAAGAAATCGTACTCGATGGCGTAGCCGGGCCGGGTGATGTGGGCGTTTTCCAGCCCCTTGATCGAGCGCACCACCTGCAGCTGCACGTCGAAAGGCAGCGAGGTGGAGATGCCGTTGGGGTAGAGCTCATGAGTGTCGAGGCCTTCGGGCTCGATGAACACCTGGTGGCTCGACTTGTCGGCGAAGCGGTGGACCTTGTCCTCGATCGACGGGCAGTAGCGCGGCCCCACGCCTTCAATGACACCGGAGTACATCGGCGAGCGATCCAGGTTCGCCATGATGATCTCGTGGGTGCGCTCGTTGGTGTGGGCGGTATGGCAGCTCACCTGCTGCGGGTGCATTTCCCGGGTGCCGAGATAGGACATCACCGGCGTCGGGGTGTCGCCGGGCTGCTCCTCGAGCTGGCTGAAATCGACGCTCTTGGCGTCGATGCGCGGCGGTGTGCCGGTCTTGAGCCGGTCGACGCGAAACGGCAGTGCTCGAAGACGTTCGGCCAGGGCGTTCGAGGGCGGGTCCCCCGCGCGACCGCCCCGGCTCTGGTCGAGCCCGATGTGAATCACGCCGCCCAGGAAAGTGCCGGTCGACAGCACCACGGTGTCGCTCAGAAAACGGATGCCGGTTTCGGTGACGACCCCGCGCACGGTGTCGTTTTCCACGATCAGATCGCCCGCCGCCTGCTGGAACAGCGTCAGGTTCGGCTGGTTTTCCAGCATGCCGCGAATGGCGGCCTTGTAGCGAATACGATCCGCCTGGGCACGGGTGGCGCGCACCGCCGGCCCCTTGCGGGCGTTCAACACGCGAAACTGAATACCGCCCAGGTCAGTGGCAAGCCCCATGGCGCCGCCCAGCGCATCGATCTCCTTGACCAGGTGGCTCTTGCCGATGCCGCCGATGGCGGGATTGCAGGACATCTGCCCCAGGGTCTCGATGTTGTGGGTGAGCAGCAGGGTTTGACAACCCATGCGAGCAGAGGCCAGTGCGGCTTCGGTTCCCGCATGGCCACCGCCGATGACAATGACGTCAAAGCGGTCGGGGTAATTCAATTGACACCTCAACTTGGCCCTTCGATGAGCGCCGAATTCGTCGATTTAACGTGAGCCTAGGCTCGATAAGCCCGCCAGTATAAACCGCCTGTGCATAACAGTCAGGTTTTTCCACACCGCTTTCAGACGGGTCATCACTTACTAATAATAAAATAAAAAATATAGAAAGAAGTTCTGTTGATGTTGTAACTACTGGTGTGGATAAAATCTGTGTATAAGCAACTAAATCCCATATTTATCAGATAAGTATATTGTTGAACGATCCGTGGTTAAACGGCGAGGTGCCTGCGGGCAAGCGGTGGTGAGGCTGTGGATCGAAAGGCGGTTTATGCACAGCGCAGCGAGAACACCGGTTATCCACCGGTGTATACCGGCGCTGTCCGCCCGGCTGTGAACAAGCGCAATGATGGATGCGAATTCCATCAGAGGCGGCTATGGCGGGCCCCATGGAGCGACGTGAATAAATTCGAAAAGAAAGTATCCACAGGCACAAAAAAGGCCTGTCATGGTGACAGGCCTTGAAAATGACCGGTTTCGAGCGCTCACGCGCTTGGCTAGCGGTGGCTCAATGCTTGAGTACCCGCGCCAGAAACGCCTGGGTACGCTCGTGCTGGGGAGCGTCGAACAGCTGCTCCGGCGCACCCTGCTCGGCGATCTCGCCCTTGTGGATGAAGATCACCCGGTCTGCCACTTCGCGGGCAAACCCCATCTCGTGGGTGACGATCACCATGGTCATGCCCTCCTTGGCCAGCTCGCGCATGGCGTCGAGCACTTCGCCGATCATCTCCGGGTCGAGCGCCGAGGTGGGCTCGTCGAACAGCATCAGCCGCGGCTCCATGGCGAGTGCCCGGGCCAGCGCCACGCGCTGTTGCTGGCCGCCGGAAAGCTGGCTCGGGTACTTGTTCGCCTGGTCGGCGATGCCCACTCTGGCCAGTAGCCGCTTGGCGGTCTCGGTGGCCTGCTCGCGGCGCTGGCCGCGCACCTTGATCGGCGCGAGGGTGACGTTGTCGATCACGCTCAGGTGCGGGAACAGGTTGAACTGCTGGAACACCATGCCGACCTCGGTGCGGATGGTCTGCAGCGCCTTGGTGCTCTTGCCCAGGGGCTTCAACAGGTTGCCGTCCACCTCGAGCAGGCCGGACTGGAACTCCTCGAGGCCGTTGATGCAACGAATCAGCGTGGACTTGCCCGAGCCGCTGGCGCCGATGATCACCACCACTTCGCCGGGGGTGATCTCGAGGTCGATGTCGTTGAGCACGTGCAGGCTGCCGAAGTGCTTGTGGAGCTTTCGCATGCGCACGATGGGGGGCTTGGTCGTCGTCATGGCGCGCTCCTTATTGGCCGGCGAGGTGAGAGCGCTCGAAGTAGCGCAAAAGCAGGGAGAGGGTCCAGGTGATGGCCAGGTACATCAGCGCCACCACGAAATAGACCTCGAGGGCGGTGAAGGTGGTGGCGATGTAGATCTGCCCCTGGCGGACCAGCTCGCCCACGCCGATCACCGAGAAGAGCGAGGTGTCCTTGATGCTGATGATCGCCTGGTTGCCCAGCGGCGGCACCATGCGCCTGAGCGCCTGGGGCCAGATCACGTAGCGGAACGCCTGGGCGCGCGACAGCCCGAGCGACAGCGACGCCTCGCGCTGGCCGCGCTCGATGGACTGCACCCCGCCGCGCACGATCTCGGAGATGTAGGCGCCGGAGTTGACCGCGATGGCGGCGATGCCGGCGGTCAGGGCGTTGATCGGCCCGTCGAGAAGCTGCGGCAGGCCATAGAAGATGAACAGCACCTGCACCAGGATCGGCGTGCCGCGAAACACCTCGATGTAGACGCTGGCCAGCCAGCGCATCCAGGCCACGGGGCTCAAGCGCAGAAGGCCGAAGAAGATGCCGATGACGAAACCGATGGCGAGCCCCCCGAAGGAGATCGCCAGGGTCCAGGGAATGCCCGGCAGCAGATGGGGGATCGAGGCCAGCGCCGCCGACCAGTCGAACTGAAAGTTAACGTCCACGCGTTATCTCCAGAGAAAAGTCACAACTAAAAGGGCCGGACAACACATCGTCCGACCCTGCAGGAGTAGATCGCGTCAGTGCTTGACGATCAGTCGGCGGTCGGCGCTTCGCCGAACCACTTCTCATAGATCTCGTCGTAGGTGCCGTCTTCGCGCATGGTGGCCAGCGCCTCGTTGGTCGGCTCTACCCACTCGCTGCCCTTGTGGAAGACGATGCCGTACTGCTGGCCTTCGTAGAGGGGACCAACGACCTTGGTGCGGCCATCGCCACGGGTCTGGGAGAAGTAGGCGACGTTGGGCGCGTCGTAGAGCACCGCATCGACGTTGCGGCCCAGAAGTGCCATGTACATGTCGGCAGTACCCGGGTAGGGCGTGATCTCGGCGTCGTCGCCCAGCTGCTGCTGGAGGAATTCGTAGCTGGTCGAGCCGATCTTGGTGGCGACCTTCAACCCGGCCAGGTCTTCGATGGACTCGACCTCGTCGTTGTCGGCGCGCACGATGATCTGCAGGCCGGAGTCGTAGTAGGGGTCGGAGAAATCCACCACCTGGGCGCGTTCGTCGGTGATGGTGGTACCGGCGATGGCGATCTCCTGGCTTCCGGTCTGTACCGCCGGGATGATGCCGGAGAACTCCATGGTGGTGAGGTTGACCTCGAAGCCCGCGCGGTCGGCCACTTCGTTGATGATGTCCATGTCGAAGCCGATCATCTCGCCGGTGTCCGGGTCCATCATCTCGAAGGGCACGAAGCTCGGGTCGGTGGCGACGTTGACCGACGGCGTCTGGGCCAGCGCGGCGGTGCTGCCGAGCGCGAGGGCGGCGGCGATCACGCTGTAGGTAAGCTTGGTCTGCATGGATGTTTCCCCGTAGTTATTGCGCGTGGCGGGATCGGCAGGCACGAGGGCCATTAGAGGCGCGACGCGATGTTATTGACCCATCAACCTTGGCGAGAAACCGCCAAGGCGTCAAGTCACGGGGAGGAGCTTGCGTTAACGCAGGTTAGACCATGAAGGAGGCGCCACACCCGCAGGTGGTGGTGGCGTTGGGGTTCTGGACGCGAAAGCGCGCGCCGGCGAGCCCCTCTTCGAAGTCGATGGTGGAGCCGACCAGGTACTGATAGGAGAGCGGGTCGACCACCAGGGTGGCATCGCCGAACTCGATCAGGGTGTCGTCGTCGGCGACGCTTTCGGCGAAATCGAATCCATACTGAAAACCGGAGCAGCCGCCGCCGGTGACGTAGACGCGCAGCTTGAGCGCATCGTTGTGCTCATCAAAGCGCAGCGCCTTGATGCGCTTGCGGGCGCTGTCGGATAACAGTAATGGGGTGGGTACGAACGCTTCTGCACCGCTCATAGGTACCTCCCGCGAGCTTGAACGAATGAATGTAGCGGCAATTATGGGTAATCCCTAGCAAAAGGGTCAACTATTGGTCGACCCTTCTGCCGGGACGCAAGCCCTAGGGCATCAGCGCCGGGGCATCGAGGCCGAGTTTCTCGTCGAAGCCGAACATCAGGTTGAGGTTCTGGATCGCCTGGCCCGAGGCGCCCTTGACCAGGTTGTCGATCACCGAAAGCACCACCACGGTGTCGCCGCCTTGCGGGCGGTGAACGGCGATGCGGCAGGTATTGTTGCCCTTCACGCTGCGGGTCTCCGGGTGGCTGCCGGCGGGCAGCACGTCGACGAAGGGCTCGTCCTGGTAGCGCTTCTCGAACAGCGCCTGCAGATCTTCCGCGTCGGCGGTCAGCGTCGAGTAGAGGGTGGCGTGGATGCCGCGGATCATGGGGGTGAGGTGCGGCACGAAAGTCAGCCCCACCGGGGAGGCCTGCATGTCGTTCAAGCCCTGGCGAATCTCCGGCAGGTGGCGATGGCCTGACGCGCCGTAGGCCTTGAAGGACTCGCTCGCCTCGGCCAGAAGAGAGGGCACCTTGGCACCGCGCCCGGCGCCGGTGACGCCGGACTTGCAGTCGGCGATCAGCCGGGTCGGGTCGATCAGCCCCGCCTCGAGCAGCGGCAGGTAGCCAAGCTGCACGGCGGTCGGGTAGCAGCCGGGCACCGCGATCAGCCGCGCGTGCTTGATCTTCTCGCGGTGCATCTCGGGCAGCCCGTAGACGGCCTCGTCGAGAAGCGCCGGGGCGCCGTGGGGCTGGCCGTACCAGCGGCTCCACTCGTCGGCATCGCGCAGGCGGAAATCCGCCGAGAGATCGATCACCCGGGTGCCGCCCTCGAGAAGCTCGCCGGCAAGCGCGTGGGCCACGCCGTGGGGCGTGGCGAAGAACACCGCGTCGAGGGCGCCGAGGGCGCGGGCGTCGGGTTCGCTGAAGGTGAGGGTATCGTAGTGGCCGCGCAGGTTGGGGTACATGTCGCACACCTTGACGCCGGCCTCGGAGCGCGAGGTGATCGCCTCGACGCTGACCTCTGGATGCTGGGCGAGAAGCCTCAAGAGCTCCACTCCGGTATACCCTGTACCGCCGACGATACCGACCTTGATCACGATCCACCTCTCTAGCGTTTGATCTAGCGTTTGACGTTGAGCCTGGGAAACTGTCTGCACCTGCCGACACGTGCCCGCGAACCACGCGCGGGCTGTTTAAGCGCAGGCAGCTATGCTACAAGGCTATGATACACAAGAGTGACCGCGCTGAAGCGCCGAGTTCAACGTCGATTCCAAAAAAGTCGTCACCCTCATCAGCCAAGGAAAAGGCCCGTGGCACGGTTTTCCCGAGCAGATTTCACCCTGGAGTCCTTTCGCCGCCAACTGGCCAACGTCGATGCGCTGCCGCAGCTATGCGTGCTTGGGCTGCTTTCCGGCGTCATGACCGGGGCGGTGATGGTGGCCTTTCGCCTGCTGCTGGACGCCGGCGCCCTCCTCTACATGCCCGGGGCCGACCCGGAAGCCTTCGAAAAGCTTGCCCCCTGGCTGCGTGCGCTGCTGCCGCTGCTCGCCGTCACCTTGATCGGCGTGTTCCTGTATCGCCAGAAGGCGGCGGCGCAAAAGCTCGGGGTGGGCCACGTGATCGAGCGGCTCTCCTACCACCAGGGCCGCTTTCCGCTGCGCAACTGGCTCAACCAGTGGTGGGTGGGGGTGGTGTCGGTGCTCGGCGGGCTCTCCGCCGGGCGCGAGGGGCCGGCCATCCACCTGGGGGCGGCGGCCTCGAGCGGGCTCGGGGTGAAGCTGCGCCTGCCCAACAACAGCCTGCGCGTGCTGGTGGCCTGCGGCACTGCCGCGGGCATCTCCGCGTCCTTCAACACGCCGATCGCCGGGGTCATCTTCGCCATGGAAGTGGTGATGATGGAGTACACCCTGATGAGCTTCATGCCGGTGATTCTCGCCTCCACCATGGGCGCGGTAGTCGCCCAGGCGGTGTATGGCAGCGAACCCGCCTTTCGCATTCCCGAGGTGTCGCTGGGCTCGCTGATGAACCTGCCCTGGGTGGTGATCACCGGGCTCGGCATCGGCCTGCTGGCGGGACTTTTCATTCACGTTTCCCGCAACCGGCGACTGAGCGGGCTTCCGCTATGGCTGCGCCTGGCGGTGGTGGGCGTGCTCACGTCCGCCACCGCCTGGTGGTTTCCCCAGGTGCAGGGCATCGGCTACGACAGCCTGGCGGCGGCGCTCAACAACCAGCTCGGCCTCCAGGTGCTGCTGGTGCTGGTAATCGCCAAGCTGCTGGTGACCGCCATCACCGTGGCCGGCGGCGTACCCATCGGTATCATCGGCCCGGTGCTGGTGATCGGCGCCGCCGCCGGCGCCTTGAGCGGCGCGCTCGGCGCCTGGCTGTGGCCGGCGAGCGCCGCCGACCCCGGCGTGTTCGCGATGCTCGGCATGGC
>NZ_JAMZBD010000117.1:0-7758 GCF_024158685.1 Halomonas sp. 707D4
GCAACGCCCGACGCTGGCGGGCAATATGGGTGTTCGCGCTGGCGCCGATCAACTGGCGTGAAAGCTCGGCCCCCGCCAGCCAGGCGACGATGCGCAGAAGATCGAGAGCGAAGGAAGGCAGCGTCAACGTCGCCGAATGCATCAGCGCGATGAAGCCGAGTCGGTGGGTATCGGCAGCACGCATGGGAACCCCCAGATAGCCTTCGACGGACAGCGCCGCCAGCTGGCTATCGCGCGGGAAGCGCTCTCGCGCCCCACCATCGACGAACAGTTCCGCATGCGTGTCGAGCTGAGCGGCCGGGGTCTCCTTGATCGGATAGGGTGCCTGCTCTCGCCACTGGCCGTTCGAGTAAAAGGCCAGCGGCGTGACGAAACTTTGATGTGAGTCAATACGTGCGATCACGACATGGTCGACCTTGAGCAGGGTGGCCAACGAGCGTGTCAGGTGTTGAAAGAACTCTTCCCGATGACGGCTGGCAAAGCTTTTCGAAAGCTGCTGCAATATATCTTGTGCAGGGTCGGGAAACATGGTATCAAGCGCCTCGAATGGGTATCAGCTAACTAAGTTTAATCCAATGTTCCAAGGCGGTATCGATCTTGAGCGTGACTCGATCGATGCGGCATTGGCGCCGCTCATCACACATACCCGAGTGATTACAACGTCATTCGTCGCAACGTTCCCCTTTAAATTGCAACGTGCCGCGCGGGGCCTTTTCGCCTATCGCTCGCTTACCTGCCGTGTGACCGGTAACGTGACGTTTTCCAGGTTGCACTATCGACAACCAGTAACGGGACCGTTCATGACAGCACCGTTATCGCCCGACAAAAATTTTCCGACGTTCCAGACTTTCGCTCTTATTCGTTCCGGTCAACGAGAATTATATTAATTAAATGAGCAAATTAAATAAAACCGCTTTTGGCGGTTTCTTCTTTATCACTACCAGCCTTTCATTATACCTAATTTTATATTATCAACTTTTAAAGTCGATCTTCAACCTGAATAGTCCTTCATGTCCATAGGCCGCTCCCCAACCATTTCCCTTTATAGGGAGGCCCAGGTGAAAAAAAACGAACAGCAGCGTATCGCTGGGAACATTGGTGGTGCTATCGCCAAGCAGCGTACCCGTTGCCAGATGACGCAGGAAGAAGTGGCGGAACGGCTGGGCATTGGAAACGAAGCGGTTTCACGCATCGAAAGGGGGCGTGTCATTCCCAACGTCATTCGGCTCATGGAGCTTGCCCAGATCTTCGATTGCGAAACCGCCGAGCTCTTGGGCGAAGCCAGCACACAAATAGACGATCAGACGCGACGCATAAGGTCGTTGCTTTTACCGCTCGAGCAAAGAGACCGCCAATTGATTCTCCAGCTGACGGAAAACCTGGCGAATCGCTTAAACGACGGCTCATGAATGCCGACCGCCGTCGTCGGTAGAGGTCAATGCAACCTTCAAGAAGATAGACAACGTTCGCTGCCATCGAAGAGCCGGCCATCGCCGGCTCGGCAAGAAGATCTTTTGCACTGATCTTGAATGTTATATTATCACATAACATTCAAGGGAGATGGATCGCATGTCTGACTTCAAGCCTCTGCCGGTCACCGTTCTGTCCGGTTTTCTGGGCGCCGGTAAAACCACCGTACTCAACCACATACTGGCCAACCGCGAAGGGCGGCGCGTGGCGGTGATCGTCAACGACATGAGCGAGGTCAATATCGACGCGGCGCTGGTGCGCGGCGGGCCGGGCGAATCGATGTTCGAAAACGAGGTGGCGCTCAATCGCTTTGATGAACGTCTCGTCGAGATGAGCAATGGCTGCATCTGCTGCACGCTGCGCGAAGACCTGCTCATCGAGGTCGGCAAGCTCGCCCGCGAAGGCCGCTTCGACTACCTGGTGATCGAATCCACCGGCATTTCCGAACCGCTGCCGGTCGCCGAGACCTTTACCTTCGAGGACGAAGAGGGCGAAAGCCTTTCCCGGGTGGCGCGGCTGGACACGCTGGTGACCGTGGTCGACGGCGCCAACTTCCTGACCCAGTATCGCGACGCCCAGAGCCTGGCCGAGGCCGGCGAGAGCCTGGGGGACGAGGACGAACGCAACGTGGCGGACCTGCTGGTCGACCAGATCGAGTTCTGCGACGTGCTGCTGGTCAGCAAGACCGATCTGATGAGCGAGTCCGAGCTCGCGTCGCTCAAGGCAGTGCTCACCTCGCTCAACCCCGACGCCGAGATCGTGCCGATCCGCCAGGGTAACGTCGCGCTGGACAAGGTGCTCGACACCGGCCGCTTCGACTTCGAGCGCGCCCAGCGCTCGCCGGGCTGGCTCAAGGAGATGCGCGGCGAGCACGTGCCGGAAACCGAAGAGTACGGCATTGCGAGCTTCGCCTACCACGCGCGCCGCCCCTTCCACCCGGCCAGGTTCCATGATCTTCTGCACTCGGAGTGGTTCGGCGAGCGCCTCTTGCGCTCCAAGGGCTTCTTCTGGCTGGCCAGCCGCCCGCAGTGGGCGGGCCAGTGGAGCCAGGCCGGCGGCATCGCTCATCACGGCGCTGCCGGCATGTTCTGGAAAGCCGTGCCGGAATCGCGCTGGCCCACCGATCCGGCGTATCGTGGCTTCATCGAGGAAAAATGGGTCGAACCCTTCGGCGACATGCGTCAGGAACTGGTGTTCATCGGTCAGAACATGGACCAGGCCCGCATGCGCGCCGCCCTCGACGAATGCCTTCTAAGCGAAGAGGACGTTCTCGAAGGTATCGAGGCCTGGAAGAAGCTGCCGGACCCGTTTCCGGCCTGGGAGTAAGTACGCGGCCTCGACGCCGCGCTCGTTACGATCTGTTTCGTATATGCAGGGGCCGCCTGGCCCCTTCTTCTTCGTGCACCGATCAAGCTCAGGGAATAAGACGCTCCGCGCGCAGGCGAGTGAACAGATCGAAAAACGCACTGCGGGTTTCGCGGAAGTGATCGAAGCCGAACTCGCGCATCTTGGTCACGTCGTTGACACACTCCTGCTCACGGCCCAGATCGGCGTCCGAGTGCCACCAGGAGGCGAGCTTGTCGACCTCCGGCTCGACCAAATCGTGCTTCTCGGCAATCTGGCGCCAGATACCGGCGCTATCCTTCATCTGCTCTTCCAGCGGCGTTGGCGTATCGGGGCATTCGGCCACTTCCAGTTCGAAGAACTCACCGATTTCCTGCCACATCCGGCGCCAGCGGAAGATGTCGCCGTTGACGGTGTTGAACGCCTCGTTGCGCGCGCCCGGCGTGGTGGCCGCCCACTCCATCTGGCGCGCCAGTACCAGCGCGTCGGTCAAATCGGTCAGCGCATTCCACTGGGTTTGCGAGCCCGGAAAGGTGAATGGCTGGCCGGTTTCCTTGCAGATCGAGGCGTAGACGGCTAGCGTCGTGCCCATGTTCATGGCGTTGCCGACGGCGTAGCCGATCACCGTGTGCGGGCGGTGCACGTTCCAGCTGAATCCGTCGCGCTCGGCGGCGGCGAACATCGTGTCTTCCAGGGCATAGTAGAAGTTGTCGCCGGGCACGCGAGGCGCGGATTCACGAAACGGCGTCTCCACCTTGCCGCTACCGTAGCTCTCGAAGGAGCCCAGGTACTGCTTGGTGCCGGTGACCAGCGAGACGTGCTGGATCTTTTTGTCCTGCAGGGCGTCGAGCAGGTTCTGCATCATGGCGCCATTGGCCTTGACGTTCTCCTTTTCGCTGTCCCGCTTGATCCAGGTGCAATAGAACACGTGGGTGATGGGCAGGTCGGCCAGCGCCTTTTGGGTTGCGTCACGATCGAGCAGGTCCGCCGTGACGGGAATGACGCCACTTTGCTCGCTCGCACGACGCGATAGTCCGTAAACGGTCCAGCCGCTGGCATTGAGATAGCTTGCCAGATTACCGCCGGTAATGCCGGTGGCGCCTACCACGAGCGCGTTGCCTTTACGCATGATGACTCCTTCGATGAACGTGTACTGCCCGCCTTTCCCAAGATCTTGCGACCTTGTTCATCGCGAGCGATGGCTTCCATTCTGGTAAGAGGCATCAGTTGCTACAATTGGAAAAATCGCAAATCTTTATTGCAACAGGTGCAACTCGATGGATCTCAATGCCCTGCGCGTGTTCGAGCGCGTCGCCGCTACCGGAAGCTTCACGGCGACGGCGCACCACTTTCACCGAGCGGTTTCGTCCATTTCGCGCCAGATCACCGCGCTGGAGGAGTCGCTGGGCCAGCAGCTCCTTTATCGCCACACGCGCGCCGTGACCCTGACCGAGGCCGGCGAGCGCTACTACCGCGATATCCGTGACATTCTCGGTCAACTCGACCTGGCGACCGAGGCACTCCAGGCCCCGGGCGCCGAGCCTTCCGGGCTTTTGCGCATCAACGCGCCGGTCGCCTTCGGCCAGCGCCAGATCGTGCCGATTCTGCACCGTTTTCAACGCCGCCACCCCGCCATCAAGGCAGAGCTGATGCTGACCGACCAGCTTACCGACCCGGTAAAAGAGAGTATCGATGTCACCTTCCGGGTCGGCGAACTTTCGGACACCACGCTGGTGGCAAGGCGTCTGGCCCCCATGAACTACGTGGTGGCGGCCTCCCCCGCCTACCTCGAACGCCAAGGCGTGCCGCCGACGCCCGAGGCGCTTTGCCAGCACGACTGCCTGCTCTATCAAGGCGAAATGGGGCGCCAGCGATGGTACTTCGCCCGGCCGGATGCCAGCAGCCCCATCATCTGCAAGGTAGAAGGCTCGCTTTACAGCAATAGCGCCGAGAGCCTGCTGCAGGCAGCGCTGATGGGCCAGGGTCTGGTGATGTTTCCTACCTGGCTGATTGGCGATGAGCTCGCCCGTCAAGCGCTGATTCCCGTGCTCGAGTCGTGGCGTGGCGAAGTAGCCCCCAGCCGGCGCGACATCCATGTGCTGTACGGCCAGCGACGCCTGACCGCGCCCAAGGTCAGCGCTTTTCTAAAGCATCTGTTCGAAGAGCTGGGCGACGTACCGCCCTGGGATCGCTGGCAAGCGCGAATAGCGAAACAAGCACCTTGATACCTTCTCCGGCTAAGGCATCACCACAAAAAAGAGAGGTTGGCGCCCCTCTCTCGTTTTCACTTCGCTCACAGCATCCGAGGCAGCCAGGTGGCAAGACTCGGGAAGACGACCAGCAGCGCCACCAGCAGCATTGAACAGAAGATGTAAGGAATGGCGGCGGAGTAGATCTCGCGCATGGTGGTGCCCGGCGGCGCCACGCCCTTCATGACGAAGAGCAGAAGCCCCAGAGGCGGTGTGGAAAAGCTGATCTCCAGCGCCAGCAGCACGATCACGCCGAACCAGATCAGATCGAACCCGAGCGCCTGGGCGAGCGGGAAGAAGATCGGTACCGTCAGCATCATGATCGAGATCTGCTCCATGAAGGTGCCCAGCACCAGGAGCACCGCGAACATCGCCATCAGCATCAGAATCGGCGACAGGTCGAACCCGGTGGCCCAGCGGATCAGCCCGCCGGAGGCGCCGGAAAACCCGAGCAGCTGGCTGAAGGTGGCAGAGCCGAACACGATCAGGTACGCCATCAGGGTGACCTTGAGGGCGCCTGCCACGGACTGGGTGAACGCCGCCCAGGTCATGCAGCGAAACGCGAAGCCCAGGATGATGACGCCCAGCGCCCCGAAGGCGGCGGCTTCGGACGGCGTTGCGAAGCCGACCAGCATGAGCGCGACGATGATCACCATGACGCTCAACATGGGCACGATGTCGGTGACGATCAGCTTGAGCTTGGCGGCAAGCGGCACGGGTTCGAGCTCGTAGGCCGGGGCGGCCTCCGGGTCACGCCTGGTCTGAATGAAGATGGTGATCATGTAGAAGCCGGCGAGCGTCAGCCCCGGCAGTATGCCGGCGATCAACAGCGCCCCGATGTCGATCTTGGCGAGCGTGGCCAGCAGCACCGCCAGCGCCGAGGGCGGGATGATGATCGCAAGCCCTCCGGTGCCCAGGATGGGCCCAATCGCCATCTTCTTCTTGTAGCCCCGGCGCTGCATCTCCGGCACCAGCAGCGACCCCATCAGTGCCGTCGATCCCATGGAGGAGCCGCTCAGGGTGGAGAACGCGGTACCGCCGACCACGGTGACGTAGGAGAGACGCCCGGGCACCTTGCCCATCAACCGGTCCACGGCGTTGAACATCTTCATGCCGAGCCCGGTGCGAAAGAAGAGCTCGCCCATCAGCAGAAACAGCGGTATCGGCACCAGATTGAAGCTCGATAGCGCGCCGAAGCCGTTGTTGAGCATCTGCATGATGCCTGCCTGACCGCCCATGAAGTGCCAGGCGCCGATCACGTTGGCCGCGAGAAAGGCGAGCGCGATGGGCGTGCCCACCGCCATGAAGACGAGAATCAGCGAGAGTAGAAACGCCAGAGCCAGATACCATTCCATTATTCTTTGATCCCCGCTTCGCCACTGTGAAGAATCTCCCGACCGACGACGAAGCGGCCGAACTCCACCGCCATCAGAGTGAAACTGACCGGAAAGACGATGGTGAGTATCCACTTGGGCACGAAATACGCGCGCACGTCATAGTCGCTGCGCTCGATGTTCATCATGAAAAGATCCAGCCCCTTCCAGGCCAGCACCAGGCTGACCAGTACGCACAGAAGCGCCACCGCCCGACTGAGAACGTTCAATACCGGCGGCGGCAGAATGGAGGTGAGCAGTTCGATATGCACGTGTCCACGCTGGCGCACCAGCCAGGGCGCGCCCAGCAAGGTGAGATAGAACATGGCGTACTCGGTGGAGAGAAAGAACCAGGCCGAGGGTTGAAGCCCTAGATTACGAATCACCACCGACAGCACCACCGCCACCATCAGCCATACCAGCATGATGGCGGCGAGCAGGGCCATACCGTTCAAGAGCCAAAGATAGCCGCGTCGTACGTAGCGCATAGAAAACCCTGGGCAGCGAGTGCATCACAAGAAAAGCGCAAGGCAACGCCTTGCGCTTCACGTTACAGATCGTTGAACTTCTCGATCAGCTCGTCGTAGTGAGTGAGCCCTGCGGGGTGACGCTCCATCTGGGTGCGCATGCGCGCCCAGGTGGCTTCACGGGCGGCTTCGGCGTAGCGCGTGGCGGCCTCGCCTTCCAGGGTCACCACGGTCATGCCGTTCTCTTCGAGGGCGGCCTGCTGCTCCACGGCGAGATCATCGAGGCGCTCGGCGCTGTCGCGCTCGTGCTCGATCGCCACTTCCTGAAGGATCTGCTGGGCGTCGGGGCTCAGCTGGTTCCACTTGTCCAAATTGACGATCACGCCCATGTCGGTGGAGAAGAAGGCAGGGTCGATACGGTAGTTGAGGAAACTGTCCCAGTTGAGGTCCTCGAGCCCGATCTGGGTCCAGCCGGTGGCGTTGACCACGCTGCGCTCCAGCGCCGAGTAGACGTCGGTGGTGGGCAGGCTGATCGGCTGGGCGCCGAGGTAGTCCTGGAAGAAGGCGTCGTAGACCGGATTGCTGCGCAGACGCAGCCCCGAGATGCTCAGGTTGCCTTCGCCGTCGAGCTTGGGCTCGTCGATGGTGTAGAGGTTGTAGTTCACGCCGCTGTCGAACCAGCCCAGGTAGTAGGTGCCCATCTTCTGCTGGTGAATCTCGTTGAGCAGGTCGAGGCCGCCGTTTTCCCGCGCGTAGATGGCGTTGGTGTTCGAGGCGACCATGGCGTCGCGCTCGGGCACGGTGCCGGCGTAGAAACTCGCGGCGGTGTAGGCCATGTCCACCACGCCGTTGCGT
>NZ_JAMZBD010000118.1:0-7746 GCF_024158685.1 Halomonas sp. 707D4
GTACTGGTGCCGCTGACCATAGGCGGGCTCAGCATGCTCGTCGAGCGCTTTCTGCTGCGCCGCATCGCGCATCTGGATCACCTCTACGGGCTTTTGCTGACCTTCGGTCTGGCGCTGATCTTCGAGGGTACGCTGATCAACTTCTTCGGCGTTTCAGGGGCGCGCTACGCCACGCCGGAGATCCTGCAGGGCGGCTTGAACCTGGGCTTCATGTTCCTGCCCACCTACCGCGCCTGGGTGCTGGTGGCGGCGCTCGCCATGTGCCTGTTCACCTGGTTCATGATCGAGCGCACCCGCCTTGGCGCCTACCTGCGCGCGGGCACCGAGAACTCGCAGCTGATGCAGGCCTTCGGCGTCAACGTGCCGCTTCTGATCACGCTCACCTACGGCTTCGGCGTGGGGCTCGCCGCCTTTGCCGGGGTACTCGCCGCACCCCTCTACCCGGTGTCGCCGACCATGGGGTCGAGCCTTCTGATCGTGGTCTTCGCGGTGGTGGTGATCGGCGGCATGGGTTCGATCATGGGCGCCATTCTCACCGGGCTCGGCATGGGCGTGATCGAGGGGCTGACCAAGGTGTACTACCCGGAGGCCGCCAATACGGTGATCTTCCTGGTCATGATCCTGGTACTCATGCTGCGCCCGGCCGGGCTTTTCGGAAAGGAGGCATAGCCATGTCGGAGTCCACGACGCTGAGCGCACCGAGTGCGGTCGCAACGAGAAAACGCCGCGCCGGCCAGCGCCGGGCGCTTCTGTACGTGGCGCTTTTGGCGCTGGGGCTGGTGGCGCCGTTCCTGGCCTACCCGGTCTTTCTGATGAAGGTTCTCTGCTTTGCGCTGTTCGCCTGCGCCTTCAACCTGCTGCTGGGCTACGCCGGGCTTCTCTCCTTCGGCCACGCGGCGTTTCTGGCCACCGGCGGCTACGTCACGGGGTATCTGCTTGCAAGCTATCCGGGGCTCACGCCGGAGCTCGGCATTCTGGCGGGTACGCTCTGCGCGACGCTTCTGGGGGCGCTGTTCGGCGTGCTGTCGATTCGCCGCCAGGGGATCTATTTCGCCATGGTGACGCTGGCGCTGGCCCAGCTGATGTTCTTTTTCTTCATCCAGGCGCCGTTCACCGGCGGCGAGGACGGCCTGCACGGCGTGCCGCGCGGTGAGCTCTTTGGCGTCATCAGCTTGAGAAGTCATCTTTCGATGTACTACGTCGTCTTCGCGATCTTCGTGCTCGGGTTTGCCCTCATCCAGCGTACCGTGCACTCGCCCTTCGGCCAGGTGCTCAAGGCGATCCGCGAGAACGAGCCGCGGGCGATTTCGCTTGGCTACAACGTCGATGCCTACAAGCTCGTCGCCTTCGTGCTCTCGGCGGCGCTGGCCGGGCTCGCCGGTGCCACCAAGACGGTGGTGTTCCAGCTCGCCTCCCTGACCGATGCCCACTGGCACATGTCCGGCGAGGTGATTCTGATGACGCTGCTGGGGGGCGTTGGCACGCTATTGGGGCCGATCGCGGGCGCCGGGCTCGTCGTCAGCCTCCAGCACCTGCTTGCCCAGTCGCCGCTGGGTAACTGGGTGAGCGTGATTCTCGGCGCGATCTTCGTGGTGTGCGTGCTGAGCTTTCGTAGCGGCATCGTCGGCGAGCTGGGCGCGCTCTACCGCAAGAACTTCAAGTAGAGCGCTCCGACGGATCCCCTTTGACGCGTGCGCCTACGCCGAAGGTCGTGGTGCGCAGGGCAAGCTTAAATTATAAGTTGACGTTAACGTCAATTGAGCGTTCGAGCGCTCTTCATAACGACAACGAGTACCGCCCAAACGGAGACCCGCCATGAATTTCGAGCCCAACGACGATCAGGTCGCCTTCATCGACATGGCCAGAAGCTTCGCCCAGAAGGAGCTGGCCCCTCACGCCGCAAAGTGGGATCGCGATGCCCACTTCCCGGTGGATGTGATCAAGAAAGCCGGGGAGCTCGGGTTCTGTTCGCTCTATGCGCCGGAGAGCGTGGGCGGGCTCGGGCTTTCACGGCTCGATGCCAGCCTCATCTTCGAGCAGCTCTCCATGGGCTGCACCTCGACCACGGCGTACCTCACCATCCACAACATGGTCACCTGGATGCTGGCAAGCCACGCTCGGGCTGAAGTGATCGAGCGCTGGGGTACGGCGCTTGCGACCGGCGAGCTTCTGGGCTCGTACTGCCTGACCGAGCCCGGCGCCGGGTCGGATGCCGCCTCGCTCAAGACCAGCGCCAAACGCGACGGCGACGATTACGTGCTCAATGGCAGCAAGATGTTCATCTCCGGCGCCGGCAGTACCGACGTGCTCGTGGTGATGGCGCGTACCGGCGGCGAAGGGGCGGGCGGAATCTCCGCCTTCGCGGTGGAGGCCGCGAGCGCCGGCATCAGCTACGGGCGCAAGGAGGAGAAGATGGGCTGGAACAGCCAGCCCACCCGCATGGTGACGTTCGAGGACGTGCGCGTGCCGGCCGATCACCTGCTGGGGCGCGAAGGCGAGGGCTTCAGGATCGCCATGAAGGGGCTCGACGGCGGGCGCATCAATATCGCCACCTGCTCGATCGGCACCGCCCAGCGGGCACTCGACGAGGCCCGCGACTACCTGCGCGAGCGCAAGCAGTTCGGTCGGGCGCTGGCGGAATTTCAGGCGCTGCAGTTTCGCCTGGCCGACATGGCGACCGAGCTCGTGGCCGCGCGCCAGCTGGTGCGCCTGGCCGCGACCAAACTCGATGCCGGACACGTCGATGCGCCGACCTACTGCGCCATGGCCAAACGCTTCGCCACCGACGTCGGCTTCAAGGTGTGCGACGAGGCGCTGCAGCTTTTTGGCGGCAACGGCTACATCAAGGAGTATCCGATGGAGCGCTTCGTGCGCGACACCCGGGTACACCGCATTCTGGAAGGCACCAACGAGATCATGCGGTTGATCATCGCCCGGCGGGTGTTGGCCGACGGCGCCGGCGAGCTATAGTGAGGGAACGTTCAATGGCACAAGGATGCTCCAATGAGTAGCGTAGTGTTTACCGAGCACGCCACCCGGGATGGACACGTCGTCGGCGAGATCACACTCGACGCCGAGCGTTCGCTCAACGCCCTGACCCTCGAGATGATCGAGGCGATGCAGCCGCAGCTCGAGCGCTGGAAGGAAGAGCCCGAAGTGGTGGCGGTGCTGCTGCGGGGCGCCGGTGAAAAGGCGTTCTGCGCCGGGGGCGACGTGGTAAGCCTCTACCGCTCGATTACCCAGGGCGGCGATGCCGACTTTCCCGAGCGCTTTTTCACCCACGAGTACCGGCTCGATTTTACCCTTCACACCTACCCCAAGCCGGTGATCTGCTGGGGCAGCGGTATCGTCATGGGCGGCGGCATGGGGCTTTTGAGCGCCTCGAGCCACCGGGTGGTCACCGAGACCTCGAGACTCGCCATGCCCGAGGTCACCATCGGCCTCTACCCGGACGTCGGCGCGAGCTGGTTCCTCAACCGTCTGCCGGTCGGCACCGGGCGCTTTCTGGCCATGACCGGAAGCCCCGTCAACGCGACGGACGCCGTGCATCTCGGCCTGGCCGACCGCTGCCTGAAAAGCGACCAGTTCGAGGCGCTGTTGAACGCACTTACCGCCGCGCGCTGGAACCAGCAGGGCAGTATCGACGCCCACGGCGTGGTCAACCGGGCGCTTCGAGAGCTCGAGCACGAAGCCCGCGCGCACTTCACCGGGCAGGAAACCCCGGTACTCCAGGCCACGCCGCTGATTCGCGAGCTGATGGATCACGACACCACCGAGCAGACCGTCGCCGCCATTCTGGCGGTCGAAAGCGACGATGCCTGGTTCAGCCGTGCCCAGAAGACGCTGGCCCACGGAAGCCCGGTGTCGATCGCGCTGATCGACGAGCAGCTCAAGCGGGCGCGCTACATGTCGCTTGCCCAGGTGTTTCGCTCGGAGCTCGCGCTTTCGGTGCAGTGCTGTCGACACCGCGAGTTTCCCGAGGGCGTGCGCGCGCTGCTGGTCGACAAGGATGGAAGCCCGGCCTGGACCTATTCGGACGTCGCCTCCGTGGAGCAGTACTTCATCGACGAGCTGCTGGCCTCTCCCTGGGAGGAGAATCCGCTGGCCTCGCTCGGCTAGCGCGGCCAATCACCATCAGCCAATCACCCATAACAAGGATAACGATCATGACCACCATCGCATTCATCGGCCTTGGCAACATGGGCGGCCCCATGGCGGCGAATCTTTCGAAAGCGGGGTTCGACGTGCGTGCTTTCGACCTGAGCGTTGAGGCGCTTGCCACCGCGAAGGAGCACGGCTGCGAAGTCGCCGCCTCGGCTCAGGACGCCGCGCGAGACGCTCGAATCGTGATCTCCATGCTGCCCGCCGGTCAGCACGTGCGCGCGCTGTTCGTGGATGGCGAGGCGCCACTTTTCGACGTCATCGCCCCCGGCGCGCTGGTGATCGACTCCTCCACCATCGATGCCGATACCGCGCGCCAGGTGGCCGCCGCCGCCGAGCAGAAGGGCATCGACTTCATCGATGCGCCGGTTTCCGGCGGCGTGGGTGGCGCCCAGGCGGGCACGCTGACCTTCATCGTCGGCGGCACGCCAGCCCAGTTCGAAAAGGCCAGACCGGTGCTCGAGGTGATGGGCAAGAACATCTTCCACGCCGGCGAAAGCGGCGCGGGGCAGGTGGCCAAGGCGTGCAACAACATGCTGCTGGCGATTCTGATGGCCGGCACCTGCGAGGCGATCAACATGGGGGTGAAAAACGGCCTCGACCCGGCGGTGCTCTCCGAGATCATGAAGCAGAGCTCCGGCGGCAACTGGGCGCTGAACGTCTACAACCCCTACCCGGGGGTGATGGAGAATGCCCCGGCCTCGAAAGGCTACCAGGGCGGCTTTCTGACCGATCTGATGCTCAAGGATCTGGGACTGGCCATGGATATCAGCCAGCAAAGCGCCGCGCCGGTGCTGATGGGCTCCGCGGCACGGGCGCTCTACGCGCTGCACAAGGCAAACGGCCACGGCCGGCTCGATTTCTCGAGCCTGATGACCTTCTACCAGGACAAGTGATCACGCAGGCGCCCGGCGTGGCGGTGTCCGTGCGACTTGTCACGCACCGCTTGCCCCGCCACACTGGATGGCCTCGATCAACCCATGACAAGGATCACCATGATTACGCTTTGGGGCCGCGACAACTCCACCAATCTCAAGAAAGTGCGCTGGGTGCTCGAAGAGCTCGACCTTCCCTATCAGCAGATCCAGGCCGGGCTCGAACACGGCGTCAACGATACGCCCGAGTTCAAGGCGATGAACCCCAACGCCCTGGTGCCGGTCTTGAAGGACGACGCCACCGCGAGCGTGCTGTGGGAGTCCAATACCATCGCCCGCTACCTGGCCGCCCAGTACGGCGAGGGCCGTCTGTGGATCGACGACCCTGCCAAGCGCGCCCGGGCCGAGAAGTGGATGGACTGGGGCAGCTCGCGCCTGTCACCGGCTCATCGCATCATGCTGATGGGGTTTGTTCGTACCCCGCCGCACGCCCGTGACCAGGCCAGGCTCGAAGCCGGCACCGCGGAGTGCGAAGCGCTCTTCGCCATGCTCGACGACGCGCTGGATGGACGACCCTGGCTCTCCGGCGAGGCGTTCGGCCTGGCCGACATCGCCGTGGCGCCACTGATCTACAACCTGTGGAACTGCGGGCTGACCTGGAACCCGCGCAGCCATCTGGAGCGCTGGTACCAGGCGCTGACCGAGCGCCCGGCGTTTCAGAAAGTGGTGATGATTCCGGTCAGCTAGCGCGCTAGGTCAGATCGCTCGAAAAGCGCTGGACGGCGTCGACCACGCGCTTGGCGCCGTCCTGGATCTCTACGATCACGCTGCCCGCCTGGCCCGCCACTTCGAGGCCCTGCTGGGCTTCTTCGCGGGTCTCGAACATCTGGCGCTTGACCTCCTGCGAGAGGGCCTGGTTCTGCGTGACGACGCTGGTGATCTTCTCGGTGGCGGCGCTGGTGCTGGCCGCGAGCTTTCTGACCGCATCGGCGACCACCGCAAAGCCGCGTCCCTGTTCACCGGCTCGGGCGGCCTCGATGGCGGCGTTGATCGCCAGCAGGTTGGTCTGCTCCGCGATGCCGCCAATGGTCTCGACAATGGCGTTGATCTCGAGAGACTGCTTGCCCAGCGCTTCGACGCTTTCGGTAGCGGCCTGCATCTGGGCGGCGATCTGGCGCATCGTCTCGACGGTCTGCTGGACCACCGCCGCGCCTTTCTCGGCGCTGACATCGGTTTGACGTGACACATCGAAGGCCAGATGGGCGCCTTCGCGTACCTGGCGCTCACGCGCCACCTGATCGGTAATGACGCTGGCGAATTTCACCACCTTCCAGAGATGGCCATCGGCATTGTAGACGGGGTTGTAGGTGGCCTCGAGCCACACCTCGGCCCCGCGGCTGTCGATGCGCTTGAAGCGGTCCGCCACGAACTCGCCATTGTTCAAGGTCTGCCAGAATGCCACATAGTTCGGCGAGCCGGCCTCTTGCGGCGTGCAGAACATCCGGTGGTGCCGGCCGATGATCTGGTCGAGGCGGTATCCCATTCCTTTCAGGAACTGCTCGTTGGCGGTAATGATGGTGCCATCGAGGTTGAACTGGATGACGGCGGTGGAGCGAATCAAGGCGGCAATGAACGACTCGCTCTCCTTGGCGCCCTCGACGATCTCGGTCACCTCGCGGCCATAGCCCTGTACATGGGAAAGCCGCCGACCCGCGCTGCGTATCGGTAGCCAGACGATGTTGAGCCATATCAAGGCGCCATCTTCGCGCAGGTAACGGTAGTTGTCGCTGACCGGCTCGAAGGTAGTGATGGCTCGTTGGAAGTCCCGAAAGCAGGGCAGCTCCTTGACGTAGGCCGGCACGATCTCCGACATCGGCCTGCCCAGCAGCTGCTCGCGCCGGTAGCCGAGTGCATCCGCAAAACCCTGGTTGACGGATGAAATGCGTAAATCGGCATCCAGCGTGATGGAAAGCATGCCGCGCTCCATCTGATCGCTCAATTGTGTCAGCACCCCTCGTCCGTGAGGTCGACCTGCGGTTTTTCTTTTAGTTGGCAGTTGAAACATCGGTAGCCTCCCTTCAATGATAACAATAAGTTATCGGCAGTCCGAACCGAACCTTGAGTCTTTTTTTAGGATAAGTTAAGGCTTTCAGGCAGCTTAAGTGAATCTAGTCATTAACGCTTGCAGCGTCGAGTAGATAATCTACCTGGGACTTCGCAGCGTTGATGAGCCCCTCTACATTCAACGGGCCTGTCGTCCATTGGCGCCGTTTTCAACGGCGCGGCGGGCATCGGGGTGGCGGAGTTTGATACTGGAATGAGCGCCGCAGCATCGACGCGGTCTAAAAGCGCTCCAGCACGTCGAAATGGTCGCAGTCAGGCAGCTCGACGCGCTGGCAAGGGACGCCCGCTTGCGCGAGTGCGGCGAGAAAAGCGTCGGCTTGGCGGTGGAAGGCGGGCGGGTCGTTCTCGGCGATCACCACCCGGCACGGGGGAAGCCCCGAGAGATCGTCATGGAGCGGGCTGAGCGCGCGTGCCTGCTCCATATTCAAGTCAAGCGGTGCGTTGACGTAGGTGTCCACCAGTGGCGCGAGATCGAACACGCCGCTGACCAGCAGCAGCCGGTCGATCGGAAGGGGCGTGCGGCGGGCGACCCAGTAGGCGAGCTGGGCACCGGCGCTATGGCCGCCGAGCTTGATCGACCAGGCAC